>JBEKUR010000044.1:0-33496 GCA_049514855.1 Terriglobia bacterium | reverse complement strand
GGCTCGTGGGCCGACCGCTCTTTGATGAAGAGCTGGTGACCCTCGCAAGCCTGCGCGAAGGGCATCCCGACAACGTCGCAGCGGCTTGGCACGGTGGGTTCACGCTGGCGGTCAACGAAGGGGAGCGGGTGCTCGCCTATTCGTGCCCGGTCCCCGAAGACCTTCAGCTTGTCCTGGTCGTACCGAACTACGCGCTGGCGACGGAAGAGGCTCGAGCGGTCTTGCCCAGCCAATACTCGCGCGCGGATGCGATTTATAACTTGCAGCGCGCCACCGTCCTGGCCGCACTGTTCTTTTCCGGCAAGACGGATTTCCACGCGGAGTTGTTTGAAGATCGCTGGCATCAACCCTACCGGGCGGCCTTAGTGCCTGGCTTGGCGGAGGTGCTCAGCACCAAGCACCCTGACGTTCGGGGGATATGCCTCAGTGGCGCGGGACCTTCCATCCTGGCTTTTGTGCGCGCCAATGCTGCCACAGTCGGCGAACTTATCCGGCAAACCCTCACGCAACGCGGCGTCGAGGCCCAACCGTACGTTCTCGCCGCCGATAACCGGGGAGCCAAGGGCTGGAGCCTTCCTGGCTAGAAGGCGAGGGGCAAACCGAGATGTAAGAGTAACCCTTTTAGTCATTTGCACGTCAAATTCAAGGGGCAATAAACCCGGAAACTCAGCAGGTAAGTTCCTGGCACAGGTCCCCGAGCTGGGAGACGATGAGCAACGATGATCAGCCGAACTCGGTGGACGCCGACCTTTGTTCTTACTGCGATGGTAATCGGTACGCTATTGTTAGCTTTCCCGTTGCTGGCACAGCAGCAAAACCCGGCGTCTGCGGATACCTCTTCACAAGGCCAGTCCAAGGCGGGAGAGAAAAGTGGGGACAATAAGGACCCCGCGATCCAGGAACAGAAGAGCCCAAAGGATGACCGCCTTTTCTGGACCTTGCCAAACTATCTGACGGTGGAGAATGGCAAACAGATCCCACCGCTCACGACTGGGCAGAAATTCAAGCTGGTGGCCCTGGGAGCGTTCGACCCCGTCGAGTTCCCGTACGTAGGCGTTCTCGCCCTCATCGATCAGGCTGAAAATGATGATCCCAGCTACGGACACGGTTTTGCTGGCTATGCGAAGCGCTACGGGGCCGCCTTCGCCGACACCGCAATCGAGAACTTCATGGTGGGCGCCGTCTTCCCATCACTCCTCCACCAAGATCCTCGCTATTACCAGTCGGGTAAAGGGGGGTTCTTTCACCGTGCTGGTTACGCTGCATTGCGGGTCTTTATCACTCGCAGCGACTCCGGGAAGAAACAATTCAACTACTCCGAGTTGGCAGGCAGTGCACTTGCGGCAGCACTTTCCAATACCTACCATCCGCCGCAAGACCGGACTGCCCTAAACAGCGCCAACATCTGGTTGACACAGATATGGGGAGATGCGTTGTCCTATGAATTGAAAGAATTCTGGCCCGATATTCGTCGCAAACTTCACAAGAAGCAACTGGCTCAGCCATGATGGTCTGTCGTCGTGTGCGCTGATCCTCCCCGAACCAGAACTCACCTTCGAGAAGCCAGTGGTCAAGAGGTGTTCTCCTCACCTACCATCTACCACCTACCACATACCGAAGGTAGGCAGTAAGCAGCCGGCAGAAGGCAGAACCAGGCGTTTTCCCCACCTACCACGTAGCGATCACAACTGACCACGGACAACGGACCACTGACAGCTTTTCTTCGATGGGAGGCCAACGCCTTTTTCCAGCCACCTCCCAATCTGCTATCATCATTTTCTCTCGGGATTCGGAACAAGATGAGGAGGTGCCATGGAGTTTGAGCATCGCGTCGCGGTTGTAACGGGTGGCACAGGCGCATTAGGGAGTTGCGTGGCTTTGGACCTGTTACGGTCTGGCGCCCGCGTTGTGGTTACGTACCGGTCCGAGAAGGAATGGGCCGCACTGGAAGGCCGGGCAGGCGAACGCCGTGGGGATCTCACCGGCGCGAAAGTGGATCTGATGCAGGCCCCTGAAGTCGAACGCCTGGTGGCAGATGTCTTGTCGAAGTGGCAGCGCATCGATCACCTCGTCGCCGTGGCGGGTGGCTTCGCGGCCGGCAAGAGCTTCGAGACCGATGACAAGACCTGGGACCACATGTTTAACCTGAACCTCCGCTCCCTCATTTTCTGTTTACGTTCCATTGTCCCGGTCATGATTCGTCAAAACTTCGGCAGAATCGTGACAGTCTCGAGCGGATCAATCCTGCGCGGAGGCGGCGCCGGCATTGCTGCATATGCCGTTTCCAAGGGGGCGGTTCGCCAGCTCAGCGAAATCCTTGCAGACGAACTGAAGGCCTACGACATCCACGTTCACTGCATCCTGCCGGGAACAATGGATACTGAGGCCAATCGCCTCGCCATGCCCAAGGCGGACTTCTCCAAGTGGGTGAAGACCGAGGAGGTGGCGCGCCTTGTCCACTTTCTCCTCAGCGACGACTCCCGAGCCGTGCGCTCCGCCGTCGTGCCCGTGCTCGGGTAAAGGACAACCTTCATGCTCATCCTTCACGCCGGATTCTGGGAAAGTTCATTGCCGCTTTGGGGGGAGGTTCATGTCCGGCGAAGCGCTTCCGGTTCCGCTTCTTCTCTTGAACTGTGCCCAATCTTTCCGGAAACGGCGCGAAGGCCGGCACGACGCTAACCGGTTCATGTGCTGGCCGTCTGATTCCATGGGGTTCCATTTTGGTGGCGCCCATGGTGAGTCCTGTGGAGGGTTTAGTCATGAGCAAGAGGGCGCTTTGCGCATTCCTTTTAATGGCTGGGTTCGGCGCATTGCCGGCTGGCGCGGACACGGTGCAGGGTGAGATCGGGAGAAAAGTGGATGAGTATCTCAGGCGGCTGGAGCCTTTCGGTTTTTCGGGCGCTGTGCTGGTTGCCAAAGACGGCGAAATCCTCCTGGAGAAAGGCTACGGGTGGTCGAACCGCGAGAGGAGGATTCCGTTTACATCGGATACGGTTTCGAGCATCGGTTCGATCACCAAACAGTTCACCGGGGCAGCCATCCTGAGGCTGGAGATGATGGGGAAGCTCCGGACCGACGATCCGATTGCGAAGTATCTGCCCAACGTCCCTGCCGACAAGAAGGACATTACGATTCACCACCTGCTCACTCACACCTCCGGGATTGCGCCCGTGCCCGGAGGCGACGCGGACCCGATCACGCGGGACGAACTGGTGCGCCAGGCGCTCACCTTGCCGCTGGCAGATCCTCCGGGGGCGAGGTTTCGCTATTCGAACGAAGGCTTCAGCCTCGCCGCGGCAATCGTCGAATTCGTTTCCGGGAAATCGTACGAGGAATTTCTTCAGGAGCACCTTTTCAAGCCCGCGGGCATGAATTCGACGGGCTACCTCGCCCCGGAGTGGGCGCCCGACCGCTTGGCGCATGGCTACGACGAGCAGGGACGCGACACGGGAACGTTTAAGGACGCCAATTGGGGCCCGCACGGACCCGGTTGGCACCTGGTCGGCAACGGCGGCATCCTTTCGACGCCCGGCGACATGTACCGCTGGCACCTGGCGCTGGCGGGCGACCATGTTCTTTCCAAGGAGGCGAAGGAGAAGTATTACAGGCCGTACGTCCTGACCGATGCCGGCGACCATTACGGCTACGGCTGGGGAGTGCTCACGACGTCGCGCCATACGAAGCTCATCACACATAATGGTGGCAACGGGATTTTCTTCGCCGACTTCCGCCGCTACGTGGACGAGGGCATCGTCATTTTCGCCTTTTCCAACGGCGAGATTCCCGCAACGGTTTTGGGCAACAATCAGCTTCCCGCGCTGGTCTTCGGCGAGAACATCTCCCTGCCGCCCAAGGTGGTCACGCTCGAGCTGGCTGCCTTCGGCAAACTGACCGGCACGTATCGCACCGAGGCTGGCGAGACGATCCAGATCACCGAGAGCAATGGGCGGCTGGTGGTGTCGAGCGGCGACAGGCGTCTGTTGGCCGTATTGGCCGCGCTTAATCCTGCCGGCAGCCCCCGCTTTGCCAGCTTGGAAGATCGCACGCGGCGCCTCGTGGAGGCCGCTGCGAAGGGCGATTTCAAGCCCGTTCAGGACGCGTTTGGCGGGCAGATGCCGATGAAGCGCATCGAAGAGCAGGAGGGCAACCTGTGGCGCCAGATGCGCGAGAACAACGGCGAGTTCGTGGGCGTCGAAATTGTGGGCAGCGCGCGGCAGGGTCCCGGCACCCGCGTCGTGGCGCGGCTGAATTTCCAGCGCGGCAGCTTATCGCTGACTTACCTTTGGGACCGTGAAAACATCATGGGCATCCGGGTGATGCGCCAGCCGCCCGGCTCCTCGTTTTTCCCGCAGTCGGAAACCGATTTTGTGCGCTTCAGCCTGCGCGATCCGCAACCGCTCGTTATCCGCTTCCAGGCCGGTACGACAACACAAGTCGTGCTGCCGTCGCCCAGCGGAGAAATCCAAGCGACGAAAGCACAGTGAGACTGAGTCGTGCTCGCCCGCGTCGGACGGATCTTCCCCGCCGGCGCGAGCAGGGGTTTACTGTTAACCATTTGCGCTTGAAGCACTTGCCAAACGACAATGTATAGCAGGCCTCTGGCTACAGGGATTGACCCGGCGAGGCGGCCTGATAGACCGCTGGCCGTTCCCCCCTTTTCTCTCCAGTTGGCAAATAAACTTGACGCTCGCGGCTAACCGTTTCACGCTGGCATAGTCTAACTATGCCAGGAGGTGATCGCTTGCACCAAGATGAGATTCCGCCCGGAACGCTGTACCTGCTCATTTTGAGAACCCTTATTCGTGGGGGTGAAATGCACGGCTACGAGATCGCCAACTCAATCCAGCAGATTTCCGAGGATGTGCTACGAGTTGAGGAAGGGTCGTTGTACCCGGCGTTGCAGAGGATGCTGATCAAAGGCTGGGTGACGGCGAAGTGGGGCACGACCGCTGGGAATCGCCGCGCCCGCTACTACCGGCTCACGGCGGCGGGCCGGGAGCGGTTGGAGGCCGAGGTCTCGCAATTTGATCGCGTGATGCAAGCCATCACCCGCGTCATTCAGACGGCCTGAGGGGAAGACTGCCATGAACTGGTTCATTGAACTCGGAAGACGGCTCTTGATGCTGTTTCGCCGCAGTCAATTCGACCGCGACCTGGAAGAAGATATGCGCCTGCACCGCGAGCTGAGGGAGCAGGAGCAGCTCGAAGCGGGCGTTGCGCTTGAAGAAGCGCGGTACGCGGCGCGCCGGAGATTTGGAAACGAAATCGTTTTGAGAGAGGAGAGCCGGGACATGTGGGGATGGAACTGGCTTGAGTACTTTGTGCAGGACATCCGTTTCGGTCTGCGGATGTTGGCCCGCAATCCGGGTTTCACCGCCGTGGCGGTGATCACCCTCGCGCTGGGCATCGGCGCGAACACGGCCATCTTCAGCGTGGTGAATGCTGTTTTGCTGAAACCGTTGCCTTATGCCGACCCTGACCGTCTGGCGGTCATCTGGGTCACGGAACCCAGCGGTCCTGGAGGCCTGTTTCCTGACACCAGCCCGGACTTTCGGGACTGGCAGGTCATGAACCATAGTTTTGAGGGTATGTCCGCCATCACCGGCGCCGGGACCACGCTCACCGGTTCCGGCGAGCCGCTGCAACTCCGTGGTCTGTCGGTTTCGCCCAACACGTTTCAGCTTCTCGGTGCGCAGCCGCAGTTCGGCCGGAGCTTTTCGCCAGACGAGGGGCCGAGCGGCCACAATCACGTGGTCATCTTGAGCTACGGACTGTGGCAGAGCGCCTTCGGAGGACAGAAGAACATCGTAGGAAGCAAAGTCACAATGGATGGCGAGGCCTATGACGTGGTGGGCGTCATGCCCAAGGATCTGAGGTTCCCGACCGTTTGGGGGCGCAATCCGCAATTCTGGGCGCCCATAACCATGGACGCACCGAAATGGAAAGCCGAACGCGGGAACCATTGGTTCTGGGTGCTGGCGCGCATGAAGAAGAGCGTCACGCTCAACCAGGCCGCCGCCGAGATGGTAACGATCTCCGCGCAGCTCGCCCAGCAGTATCCACAGACGAACACGGGCGTAAGCGCGCGGGTCAAGAGCCTCCACGAGCAGCTTACCGGCAACGTCAGTGAAGTTCTGTGGGTGCTTTTCGCCGCCGTGGGATTCCTGCTGCTGATTGCCTGCGCGAATGTCGCCAACCTGCTGCTCACCAAATCCGTGGGACGGCAGCGGGAGATTGCTATTCGACTCGCCGTCGGCGCAGGCGCCCGGCGCCTGATGCGCCAACTGCTCACCGAGAGCGTTTTGCTGTTTCTCCTGGGCGGAGTCGCGGGTTTGGCCGTGGGCATGGCCGCCCTGCGCCTTCTCCTCCGCGCGGCGCCCACCGGCTACATCCCCGAGGTGATTTCCGTGCACCTTGATTCCCGCGTCTTTGGTTTCACTTTCCTCGTTGCGTTCGTCACTGGGACTCTCGCCGGGCTGATTCCCGCGCTGCATGCCACCCGCGTGAGCTTCAGCGAAATGCTCAAGGAGAGCGGTTCCGCCGTGGCGGCGTCTCACGGGCTCGCGCGCGGCCTGCTCACGGCCGGAGAGATCGCCATTGCGCTCGTAATGCTCGTCGGCGCGGGGCTTGCCACCCGGAGCCTGATCCGCTTGCTGGGCGTCCAGCTCGGCTTTGATCCACGCCAGGTGGTGGCGGGACGGATTTCCCTGCCGGATTCGCGCTATCCGAAAGAACCCCAGCAGACGGCCTTCTATAGGAACCTGCTCGACCGCGTTCAGGCCTTGCCGGGCGTTGTCTCCGCCGGGGCGGCCTCGGAATTGCCGCTCGAGGGGGGCAACAACGGCCCCATCGTCATTGAAGGCCAGCCGGCGCCCAAGGATATATGGTCCAGTCCCCTGGTGGAGTCGTGTACCGTCACACCAAACTACTTCCGGACCATGCGTATTCCGCTGCTCAGCGGCCGCGACGTGGCCGAGACGGACACCCCCGAAGTGCCGCCCGTCGCCGTCATCAACGAGACCATGGCACACCGCTTCTGGCCCAATCGGGACGCCGTCGGCAAGCGGTTCAAGCACAACGACCCTGACGCCAAGTGGGTTACCGTCATTGGTGTGGTGGGCGATGTCAGGGAATTCGGCCTAGCCGAACCAGCCATTCCCGAAGCCTATTATCCCGAGTCACAACGTGTGTACTCTGATTTGGTCTTGGTGGCGCGGGCCGCCAATGATCCGCAAGGGCAGGTGCCCGCCATCCGCAACGCCCTGCATGGTTTGGATAAAGGCTTGCCGTGGTATGGCGTCCAGACCCTGTCGGAAATGGTTTCGGACTCCTCGCGCGAGAAACGCTTCGTGGCCCTGCTGCTCGCGCTGTTTGCAGCCGTGGCGCTGGCGCTCGCTTCGGTCGGCATTTAGGGGGTTGTGTCTTACTCCGTGTCCCAACGCACGCGGGAGATTGGCATCCGCATGGCGTTCGGCGCCGAGGTCCGCAACGTTCTGGGCATGGTGCTGAGCGAAGGATTGCGCCTAGTTATCGCCGGCGTGGCCGTGGGATTGCTGGGGGCCTGGGCCCTTTCCCGTTACCTCACCAGCATTCTCTACGCCGTGCGCGCCACTGATCTCGCGACTTACATTCTGGCGGCGCTTCTGATGACCGCTGTCGCGCTCGTGGCCTGCCTCGTTCCCGCCCGGCGCGCCACCAAGGTCGATCCCATGGTGGCGCTGCGCTACGAATAGGTGTCAGGTGTCGGGTGTCCCGCCGCGGCGGGTCAGTTAATCAGCCGTCAGCGGTCTGCTTGCCGCCGGTCGCCTTGGTCGTTTGCTGATAGCTGAAAGCTGACGGCCGACAACTCAGTACTGACGACTGACCCGCCGCGGCGGGACGACTGACAACTGAGAACGGACAACTCTCACGATCATCCTTCACGTTTCGGATTGAAACTCGGGGCTGAGGCAGCTATAATAAGTGTTTGTGCGTTAGCACTCAAGGAGTTCCATGAAGAACGCTATTCACCCCAATTATCATGCAGTGACTGTTGCGTGCGCGTGCGGATACACCTTTAAGACGCGCTCCACCTATAAGAGCGACGTGTTGCACCTGGAAATCTGTTCCCATTGCCATCCGTTCTACACCGGGAAACAGAAGATGATGGACACCGCGGGCCGGGTTGAGCGCTTCCAGCGCAAGTATGCGGACTTCAAGAAGGCCGCTGCGGTGCTCAGCGAGGGGAAATCGCCGGCGCCGAGCAAGTAGGAAACGAGGCGCCAGGCGTCAGGTTTCAGATGGCGTAACGCCTGGTTCCAGTCACCTCGATGGATGTTTTAGGGTATCTGAAACCTGACACCCGATGCCTGATCCTTATATCACCAAACCAAAAGTTTACGTCGTGGGCCGCCAGACCGTGGTGGGCGAGGAGTTGGCGCGGTTTCTCCAGGACGAGGGCTTGGCGTTCACCACCGACGCGCAAGCCGCTGCCGAGGTGCTTACTGAAATCGCCGGGCGCACCTGCTACATGTCTTTCGGCAAAGGGCGGAAATCCAACCAGGAATACCTCGAGAACATCCTGACTTCAAAACACGGCAGCGTGCTCGAGCACGCCGTCTGGTGCCTGCTGATTACCGGCGTTAGCCGCGCTCTGACCCACGAGTTGGTCCGCCACCGGGCAGGTTTCAGTTACTCACAGCTCTCACAGCGGTACGTGGACGAGAGCGACGCCCGCTACGTGGTTCCCCCACTTTACCAGGAAAGCGCAGAGTTGCGCCAGAAATGGCAGCAGACCATCGAGACGCTCCGTAAGGCCTACGTCGAGCTCGCGGACGCTACCGCCCAATACGTTCAGCAGAAGCACCCGGGGATGGCCGCGCGAGACCGCCGCAAGTGGGCTCGTCAGGCGGCACGTTCTATCCTTCCCAACGCCTGTGAAACCAAAATCTTCGTCACCGGCAACAGCCGCTCCTGGCGCCACTTTTTGGAACTTCGTGGTAGCCCGCACGCCGACACTGAAATCCGCCTGTTGGCCGTGGAAGTTTGCCGCGTCCTCAAGCAAGAAAGTCCCAATATCTTCCGCGACATTGAAATCGTCGCTGAGTCCGACGGCATGCCCGCCGTCCGCGCCATTCACTCCAAGGTATAATCTGGGGGGTTATTTTCCCCCTCTCGGAAACCATCCGATGCCGGTCATTCCCGCGTAAGCGGGAATCCACCTCTATGTGAACTGACCTGGACCCGCCTACGCGGGGGTGACAACACCGGCGAGTTTCATCTCCTTGAGTGGGCCGCATGACCATGGGCCCCCAGAACCTCTTCCAGCGCTTCTTCCAGAACCTGAATGGACTCTCGCAGCGCGTCCTCGGGGATGGTCAACGGCGGAGCGATCTTGATGCACTCTCCGGCCGCGCCCACCGGTGCAAACATGAGCAGTCCTTTTTGCAGGCAGGCGACGTTAATCTTCAGAGCCATTTCAGGGTCGGGGGTCTTCGTGCCGGGTTTGACGACCTGGATGCCTGCCACCAGACCCTTGCCCTGCACGCACCCTAGAGCATTCAAATACTTCTGCCGGATGCGGTGCAGTTCGGGGACGAGGATCTCACCCAAGCGCGCCGCGCGCTCCACGAGGTGTTCTTTCTGAATGATCTCGAGGCTGGCAATGGCGGCGGCCACCGGCAGGGGAGACCCGGAGTGCGTCGAAGTCATCGAGCCGGGGGGATAAAGATCCATGATGTCTTCGCGTCCGATCACGGCCGAAATGGGCAATGACGACGAGATGCCCTTGCCGCAGGCAATGAGGTCAGGGCGCACGCCATAATGTTCGTACGCAAACATCTTGCCGGTGCGGCCGAAACCCGCCTGCACTTCGTCATAGCACATCACAATGTCGTGTTGGCGACAGAAGGCTTGCAGTTTCTGGGCGTATTCAATCGGAAGGAAATCCGGGCCGACTCCTTGATAGGTCTCCGTCATCACGCCCGCGACGTCCCGGGGTTGCAGGCCTTTTTCCGCGAGGGTCTTCAGGAAAAGGTCGAAAGAGGTGTCCTCATTCTTGTAGCCGTCAGGAAACGGGACCTGCACGAAACTCGAGTCGCGGTCAACCATCCACTCCTTCTGCTTCTCGGAGCCCCCAGCGAGCTGGGCGCCCATCGTGCGCCCGTGGAAGGCATAGTCAAAACTTACGAAGTACTTCTTGGTCGGACCGTATTTTTGCCGGCCATAGGTCTTCGACAACTTGATGCAGTTCTCGGTCGCCTCGCTGCCGGTGCTCATCAGGAAGACCCGGTATTTCTGCGGATCAGGAGAAAGCTCGCGGAGCATTTGCGCCAGCCGCGCGCGCCGCTCGTGTACGAAGACGTAAGAAGCGAGCAGGCCGTGGTCGATCACTTCGCGTAGCGCAGCACGGATTTCTTTGCGTCCGTGCCCGGCGTTGGTGATGAGCACCCCGGACGACCAGTCAATCCAGCGGTTACCCCAGGGGTCGCTGACGATGAAGTCCTCTGCCTTGTCCCACACGATGGGCGGCTGCCCCATCATGGAGCGCGGCTCCGATTGCCCCAGTGATTCGAAGATCGGCAAAGACTCCGGCACCGGTATTTTGGTCTTGATGGTGCGGTATTTCGTCTCCACCTTCGCGACTTCGACAGGTGTCAGATCGTAGACAGCCATTTTTCTCCTTTGCCCAGCCGCGTCACCCCCGCGAGAGCGGGGGTTTGGAGTTTCTAAATTTGTGATGAGCTTTCTTGACCTCGTGCAGCTTGCGCCCTCTCCCCCCCTGGGGGAGAGGGTGGCCCGCCGCCGGCGTTTTCATCAGCCGGGGCGGGCCGGGTGAGGGGGTCGCGACCTTGTGCCCCTCTGAAGTCAACAGTGTACTGACCCACGCCACCCCCGTGGATTCCCGCTTTCGCGGGAATGACATGTTAATCGACAGCGGGAGCGTTGTGCAGGAGGCGTGCCACGTTTCTCTTGCCCCGCCGCGTCACCCCCGCGAAGCGGGTCCATTGCCATTGAGTTCCACGTGCGGGTGGTCACCGTAAACGATGCGGACGGTGGCCGCGCCCTCGAGGACCGACATCCGCGCCGCCTCGACCACCAACTCGTTGATGGTGCTGTTGGCAGGCGTGGCAATCAGGCCTTTGGCGTCCACTTCGCGTATGAGTTGTCGGCGTTGCGCCAGGGCGGCGCCCGGGGCCAACCCTGCCGTCTCGTTTCCTATTCGGTGGATGGTCTTGGTAATGCCCGCAACGGATTCGTACCCGTAACCGGTCGGTTTGTAGCCCGGCCCTTCCCACGGAACAAGGCGGAAGAAATCAGGACTGACGTAATTGTATTGCGAGCCTCCCGGACCAATGCCTTCGAGGTACGAATAGGCCACGCCCCGATGGTGGTCGTCGTGGAAGATGAGCCCCGTCTGACCTTCACCCTCACAATACATAATCAGCCCCTGATCGTTGCTCCCCGCGGCCGCATCGGGATAGCCCAAGCCATTGAGCACGGAGAGCAGGGCGCCGTTTTCCCAGCTCACGCGGCCGTGCGACCACAGGTAAGCTTCGTTGCCATTGGGAAATCTTCCTTTCACCCCGTACACGGACACTTCCACCGGTTTCAGTCCGGTAATGAAGTGAACCAAGTCAACGTAATGGCAACCGATGTAGGTAAAAGGGTCGGTGTGATCGCACGTAAACCAGTTCTGAAAATTGGAGAAGCGGTAATAGTACGGCTCAATGAGCTTGGCCTCGCCTAGGACAAACGCACCGAACTCGCCCAGAGCATAGCTCCGCTTTGCCACCAGGGATCGGCGGTCAAAGCGTTTGTGGTACTCGATGCCCACCAAGCGGCCCTTCTCATCGGCCAGCTTCTCAATTTCTACCGCCTCATCGTACTTAAGGACCAGCGGCTTTACACACAGCACGTTCTGGTCGTGGCGCAAGGCATGCATGACCGCTTCGTAGTGGAGATGATCGGGAATGGCGACGACGACCATGTTGCCCGGGGCCATCGCCGCAATGACCTCTTTGTACAGCTCGGGAAACTTCTCGTCCGGTGGGTCCGCGAACGATGGATGCGGGGCGAAATCCTGTCCTGGAAAAGCTTCGCGGAACTCCCCACTATCCGCCAAGGCCTTAAGCGGGGGGCTGTCCAAGGCGCAGATGTCGATCTTGTGGATGACCCCGGTCCTTTGTAGGTGGTATAAGGACGGAAGGAGCAAGTCATTCGTGATCATCCCCCCGCCCACGATCGTGACATCGAGACGTCCGGATTGTGAAGTCACTGAAAAAGTCCCCTTCCGGCGGCGGCGAGAGCCATTCTTAAAAGTGAAAAGGGATTCTATGTTCCATGGCCCCCTCTGTCAAGGCAGCCATTCAGGTGCCGTAGCAATGTGAGAAGATCCTGATTAGCAAAGTTGAATGGCGACTCGTCAATCGGGTGACTCGTAGCATGCCCGAGATGGGTCTGGCAGGCTGTCATTCTGAGTCCTTCGCTGTCATCCTGATCCCGCCCTGCGGGAGAAGGATCTCGCTCTGCCCGCTCAGGATAAACTGCGCGAAGAATCTCGCTCTGAGCTTTTCGGTCGACAACCAGCAGAGCGAGATGCCTCGCGGAGTTTACCCTGATCCCGCCGCGGCGGGAGAACGGGCTCAGCATCACAGTGGGTGGGGGCTCAGCGGGACAGTGAGGGGCCCCACTCGCGCAGCCGCGGAGGGTCAGCCAGACAGCACCTTGGAATATTCCCGGCGCTTACGCGCTTCGTTGACAAACGCTTTGCCGGCCTCCGTGATGTAGAACACGCGTGTTGGCCGAGTAATCAATCCCGCCAGCGACATGAAGAACAAACGATATTCGAACTCCGACCGTAGGCGCTCCTGCTCTTCGACGGGAAACTTCTTAAAGTCCGGATAAAGATGCACAATCAGTTCCGCGACTGTGCGATTTTGCCCGTCCTCCATGTGTTTCAACAAACGCATACAGTTGTCGGAGGTAAGCTTCCAGAACGCGTGGAAGTGCTTCTCGACGAAAGCCCGAGCCTTCTGATCGTCGGTTCGTCCAGCCCATCTGCCGAAAAGGGACATGCCTACTTTTGTACCTGCTGATATCATCGCCGCGATAACGGCCGGGTCCATAGTCGTGTCCTCCACAAAGTTGGAGAGTCGAGTTGCCTAACTCTTGTTTATGCTGGCCCGCACAGAGGCCCGTGCCGGAGAGCATGAGACCAAACTGCAAAAGTTAGGCTGCGCCGCCCGCTGGGGCGTGCAGCTCGATAGCCTTACTCTAAATATGCTGCCCCAACGTCAAACGCTTCTTCCGGGGTTCCAAACCATTCCCCATTTAGGAAGATGCATGGCTCATATCTCTCGCTGCTGTAGGTGTAAAACGCCAGGCTCCAACGGTCCATATCGAAATGGCGCATCCGGCAGAGGTGTGTAGGAGTGTTCCGCAGGCGCTTGACAAATTCTTCCCGGGTTTCGCCAAGGCATGCTGGGGGATCGTCTTTGCCCACGTATGGCTCCCGGTAGGCGTCGATGTAGCACAACGCGCCTCTGAACCTGACGTCAATTCGAGTGTACTTTCCGGCGTAGTTCCGCGCAGCATGTTTAAGGATGCGTTCGCGTACCGCATATTGCGTGCTCGGAGGAATCTTCCTCCCGCCAGCTTGAGGGTCGAACACCCTTACCTTTCTCACACTATATCCCTCCTTTGCCTTGAGGAACGGCGCTGGCTCGACGCTCGCGCCTTTTGGCCTTCTTTGCCGCGATCTCTCGCACTCGGTCCTCGATGGAAACAATGCGATCCGGCTTGGCTTTCCCGAAGCGCTTCGGGTAGATCCGCTCGATGAAAATCGGAAGAGGAGCTTTCCACGGTTCCTGCTCATGGTTGGCGAGGCCACCGAGTTTGCGTGGGTTCATGCCTAACTCGCGGGCCATCTGAATCTGTGCGTGGGAAAGGTGAAACCTCTTGCGGGCGTCGATCCACCTCTGAAGCTCTTGCCGCTGTGTGCCCCTAGCCATGGTTCTCCTTGTCCGTGACAGTATAGCTCTTGTTCATGCTGATCCGCATTTGCGGTAGAATCACCCTATAGATTCTTCTCAGTCCACGACAGGCTTGGGAGGGTGGAATGAGATTCCGGAAAACGCGGGTGGCGGCGACATTGTTTTTCCCATGTCGCCGCCCCACCCGCGTGGGTTTTCAAACATTTCGGCGCTCCCCGCAGCGTGGGGCAGGCGCCGAGCGCTGCACCAGCAAACTGACCCAGTCGCCTCCAGCATGAGTCTTTGCCGTGCCGCGTGCGGTCAGTTATAATATTAAGCAAGGAGGCCACGATGACTCAGGTCCCGATGGATGACGCGAGGCTGAAAGCGCTTTTCAAGACCGCCCTTGTGGAAGTGCTGGAGGAACGCAAAGACCTCCTGCGCGATGCGATCGAGGAGACCCTGGAGGATATTGCCCTGGCCCGCGCCATCGAGGAAGGCCGGCGTACGGAAGAAGTAAGTCGCGGCGAAGTCCTCTCCCTACTCGAGGGCGGACATTGAAAGTTCGCTTCTTTTGTTGGCATCCCACTCGAACTCCACAAATCTATTGTAGCGAATTCAACCTGCTTTAGCAGAATCCTCGCGACCGACCCCGACGAAAATCCTGTCTTCCTGCCCGTGACCACGGCCGTGACCCTCGGCGAGCCGGGGCTGGCTGCCCGTGCTACAAGGAAAAACTTCCTGCTGCGGACCAGCGCGGACTCAATGTCCCTTGACACGCCTGAGAGTAGGCTAGTATAGTGAATCGTGGCTTGGCACGTACTCGAATTAGGAGGGAAGCAGGTTTCTTTCGATGCGACATCCGACGCCCAAATCCAGCTTCGATAGTGCTCCGAGCCCCACAAAAAGAGGGAAAGTTCCCAGGCTCCCTTTGGGTGCTGGTGTCATTTGGAGCGCAGTCATTCCCGCGAAAGCGGGAATCCACGCGGCGACAATGGCGCTACCGCTTTGTACAAGTCCGTCTGGCCTAGAATTGCTCGCCTCTAATGAGTCTAACCTCCCACTGGATTCCCGCTTTCGCGGGAATGACTGTCTTCACAGGCCCGCACGAAAAATCAACTTGCCCCAAATGAAACCAATACCTTCCTTTGGACAAGATGTCGGTTCCGGCGCGGAAGTGAAAGAAAGAGATTCTTCAAAACTCGACGAACAACGCTGGGATGTCTATGAAAACAAAGGGTCGGCCTTCCACAGCCTGCGCCGAAGCGGGAATGTCTATGAAAACACAGGTGCTTAGCCGTTAAAGGCGGGAATGTTGTTGAAAAGAAAGGGGTAGGTGGTAGATGGTAGGTGGTAGGTGGGGCAGAAAGGCTGGGTGCCGGGGAAGAGACCTTTGCCAGCGGCTTTTAATTCAAGAAACTGCCGACGTACAAATCATGTCCACGCTACTGCCCCCATTCTGCAAAGGTCGAATGCGTCTATGAAGAGCGATAAGAAGTGCGCCGTGGTTGGAATTGATGTGGGAACCAGTGGAGTGCGCGGTGTTGCAGTGAGTCCCGCTGGCGAGCTTTTAGCGGAAGCGGATGAGAAGATTCGGCAGGACCACCGCGCCGCCGGGGGAATCCACGAGCAAGACCCTGGTGAATGGTGGAAAGCTCTGTGCTCCGTTGGGCAGGACATTATCAAAAGCCTGAAGGAGAAATCTGGCGATGTGGAACTTCGAGGAGTGGCGGTCACGTCCACTTCGGGGTCTCTTGTGGTGGCGGATGCGGAAGGTCGCGCCTTGCGCCCGGCCATTCTTTACGACGATGGCCGGGGAGTGGAGATTGCGGAGGAACTGAACAAACAAGGCGGCGCCCAGAGCACCCGTCTGGGGCCATCCTTTTCGCTTGTGAAGGCTGCCTGGGTCCGGCAGCAGGAGCCCGAGTTGTGGGAGCGCACTCGCTACATCCTGCATCCGGCGGATTGGCTGTCAGGAAAGCTCACCGGCGAGTTTGGGATTTCGGATTTCACCAACGCCTTGAAACTCGGCTACGACCCAGAGAGCAGTTCGTGGATTGGAACGGTTCGTGCCGCGGGCTTGCTCGACGACCGCCTGCCTATAGTTCGCCGCCCCGCAGAGCAAATCGGACAGGTGAGCAGCGTGGCCGCTGCCGCGACAGGCTTGCCGGTGCGAACGCCGGTCCTGGCAGGCGCAACCGATGGGATGGCGAGTGTGATCGCGTCAGGAGCCAGCCGGCGCGGCGATGCCAACACAACCCTGGGAACCACGCTTGTCTGGAAAGTGCTCCACGACGGGAAGCCCACGGCGCGCAGCGGCATTTACTTTCACCTGCATCCTGGGGGGTTGTGGGTCCCTGGAGCGGCAAGCAACACCGGGCTGGGAAGCATCAGAACGGCCGGCGACGCAGCCTCGATTGGGGAAATGGACCGGCTGGCTGCCAACTATTTTCCAACCTCTGTGGTCTGCTATATGCTGTCGGGTCAAGGCGAGAGGTTTCCCTTTGCAAACCCGAAAGCCAAGTCGTTTGTGGAAGGGAATCCGCGTGACGCCGGCGAGTCTTACGCGGCGCAATTACAGTCCATCGGTTTCGTGGAGCGCTGGGGCTACGAAATTCTCCAGGGATGCGGCGTGAAAGTCGGGGACAGGGTCTTTTCAACGGGGGCGGCTGCGAAGAGCCCGGTGCTTTCGCAGTTGCGCGCGAACGTTCTGGGCAGTACCGTTGTCCAGTCTCGTTATCCCACCGCGGCCTTCGGAGCAGCGATTCTGGCGGCCACCGGGGCCGTATTCTCTGGGAAGATTTTCGACGCACTACAATCCATGACCAGCATCTTGGAAAGCCACGATCCGTCAGGAGACCTGGTTCCAGCCTTTGATGAAATCTACAGGTCATTTCGTGACGCGTGCGCGCGACGAGGTTACGGCGCATGAACCCGTGGAAGGCATGTGATATCCGGGGACTATTTCCGGAGGAAGTCTCACCGGAACTCTTTCGGCTCATCGGGCGTGGTGTGGCTTCAGGGATGCCCGCGGGGGCGAAGATTCTGATTGCTGGCGATTTCCGCACCAGCACGCCAATTCTGAAGAGTGCGCTGATGGAGGGTCTCATCGGGTCGGGATCACACGTGCTCGATGCGGGGCAAATTCCCACGCCCGTAGCTTACTTCGCGCATCAGCATTTCGAAACAGACGCTGTCCTGATCGTCACTGCCTCACACAATCCACCGGCCCATAATGGACTCAAGCTGATGGTCGGGGACCTGCCCCCGGTTCCGGATGACTTCGCACAGCTTCGCAGCCGGGTCGGCAAAGGCGCATTCCGCTCCTCCAAAGGTTCAAGTGAAGAATTAGACCCGGTCCCGGCCTACTGGCAATGGATCATTGCACGCTGGAAAAATCTCACCCAAGCTGGCCGGCCGGCAGTAGTTCTGGACGCCGGCAATGGAGCGTGGTCCGAGCTGGCGCCTCGAATCTTTGAAGAACTCGGCATCCAGTTTCATCGCCTTTATTGTGATCTCGATGGAACGTACCCAAACCGTTCACCGGATTGCGCGCGCCCTGCGGCGCTCGAGGCCCTGAAGTCTGAAGTCATGAAAACGCATTCGAAGCTCGGTATAGCCTGGGATGGCGACGGTGACCGTGTGGCCTTTGTTGACGAGACGGGCTCCTTCGTCACCAGCGACGAAGTCTCCGCGCTCCTCATCCGGCGCCTGCTCGCAAACAACGCCGGCGCTCGAGTCGTCTTCGACATCAAGCTGTCCAGCCTGGTCCGCTGCACCGTCCTCGAGTGCGGTGGCGTCCCCGTCATGGAACGGAGCGGCCACGCCTTCATCAAGCGCAAGATGATGGAAGAGGAATGTCTGTTTGGATGCGAGGCAAGTGGCCACTATTTCTACCAGGAACTGCGGGGAGGAGACGATGGGCTCTTTTCCGCGCTCTTGATGACTGAATTAGTGGCTAAGGCGGGTTCGCTCCGGGAGCTTCGCAACTCGCTTGCCCCATTCTTTGTGACTCCGGACTTGCGGCTGCCCTCAAGCGCCTTGCCGTATAGTGAGTTTGTAAGGCGGCTGCGACAGTTGTTTCGTGGCGCCAGGGAAACGACGATTGATGGCCTCAGAATCGAAACGCCGGAAGGATCCCTACTGGTGCGGGAGTCCGTCACCGAACCCGTTGTAACCATGCGCCTGGAAGGTTCGAGCGCCGAAGCCCTGGGCAAGCTTCTTGCCGCTTGCCATTCGACGTTTCCTGAAGTCTCGATCGAGATCGCGCGCCAGATGCGTAAAGCCGGAAGCCGCTGAGCCGCAAGCACCTTTTTGAATCGCGCTGAGGACAAGCCGGAGGCAGAAAACAGTAGGCAGTAGGCAGAAAGCAGTAAGCAGCAGGCGGAAAGCAGTGGATGGTAGATGGGGGAAGGAATGCCATAAGCGCTAACTTAAGCTTCCTGAGGCGGCCCCGGCAGGGGCCGACTGTGAGTAGCCACAGGTTTTAACCTGTGGATAGGGGGGACGTGAAACCTCCCAACCCCAACGGGGTTGACTCCCCGGCGAGAGTGGGAACCGCCTCGAACGAGCGCAAACCGACTTAACTAAGCGCTTAGGAGATGAGGCCCAGCCCTAAGCCGCGTTTTCTTGAACAGACAACTGACCCGCCGCGGCGGGACAACTGACCGCTGATAGCTTCACTTCGGGGGCGGTGTTACCATGGCCTGCGGGAGGGTGTGATGATTAGTCAAGGCTGGTTTCGCATAGGGAGTCGCCATGTTGTTTTAGCGCTGCTGCTCGGAGCGCTCGCCCTTGCCGCTTGTCACGGACAGGATCAGGACCAGAAAGAGGCCGGCAAGTTAGCGACACTGCTGGATTGGAAGCCGGGGAGCGTGGTTGCCGAAATCGGAGCGGGCGATGGCGGCCTGACGCTAGCTGCCGCCGAGCGCGTGGGGCCAACGGGCCGCGTTTACACGACGGAACTGGACCCCAAGAAACTGGCCAAATTGGAGTCCGTGGCGGCAGCACAGAAGGTGCATAACATCACCGTGGTCAAAGCGGGCGAAGCCGAAACAAACCTTCCGCGCGAGTGCTGTGATTCCATCTTCATGCGGCGTGTTTACCATCACTTCACACAGCCGGCGCAAGAGGACGCCAGCCTTTTCCAATCGCTCAAGCCAGGCGGCCTCCTCGCCGTCATTGATTTTCCACCGGGGAAGGGGTCCAGCAAACTCGAGCTGGTAAAGGGCGTGCCGAAGAACCGGGGCGGGCACGGCATGCCAAAGCAGTTGCTGGTCGATGAGCTCAGCGCCGCGGGATTCCAGGCTGTGACGACATCCACAGACTGGCCCGGCGAGGATTACTGCCTCGTCTTCCGAAAGCCGTAAAGCAGGTTTCAGGTGCCAGGTGTCAGGTGCCAGGTGTCAGGCGTCAGGGGTAAGGGTAAAGGCTAAAGGGTGGACGGTAAAGGGTGAAGGGTAAAGGTTAAAGGGTAAAGGACGCCCTTGAGCCTTTTTTATCCTCTAGCCTTTACCTTCCACCCTTAGGTTTTTAGCTTTTACCCTTTATCCCTTAACCTTTAAACTTTAGACACCTGACACCCGACACCTGACACCTGACACCTGACACCTTTTCCTATTCCCTGTTCCCTATTCCCTAGTAATCATGCATAATCTCGTGCTTGCCCGCACGGATGTTTTGATCCGCATTCCAGGGCCCAGGTAGGATCATGACAGACGCATCAACCACCCACTCACCAGTTTCCGGCCGCATCGCCTCCATCGACGCGCTTCGCGGCTTCGACATGCTGTGGATTACCGGCGGCGAGGAAGTGATCCACAGCTTGCATAAAGTGATTCACCATCCTTCGATGGACGCGCTCAGCGGGCAATTCCAACACGTGGCATGGCAGGGCTTCCGTTTCTATGACTTGATCTTCCCGCTTTTTCTCTTTATCGTCGGCCTTGTGCTGCCCTTCTCTCTCACGCGGCGTCTTGAAGCCGGAGCGAACCGGGCCGAGATCTATAAGCATCTGGTCCGCCGGCTAGTCCTGCTGTTCTTTTTGGGCCTGGTTGTTAATGGCCTCTTGGATTTCAGGTTTCACGAGCTTCGCATTCCTGGGGTTCTTCAACGTATCGCGGTGTGCTATTTCATTGCGGCGCTGGTGATGATGAACACCAGCGTACGTGGCCAGGCCGCGGTGGCGGGCGGCCTGCTGGTGGTTTACTGGCTGGTGATGAAGCTGGTGCCGGTTCCGGGCATCGGGGCCGGCGTTCTAACCCCATCCGGCAACCTCTCGGCGTTTATCGACCAGCACCTTTTGCCACGACCCTTTTGCTGCTATGTCTTCGGTGACAACGAAGGAATTCTCTCCACGATTCCGGCTGTTTCCACATGC
This sequence comes from Terriglobia bacterium, assembly GCA_049514855.1. Classification (GTDB taxonomy): domain Bacteria; phylum Acidobacteriota; class Terriglobia; order UBA7540; family UBA7540; genus CAVROP01. The sequence continues at coordinate 13,165 of JBEKUR010000044.1, read as the reverse complement.
CTGATGGGCGCGCTGGCCGGCCACTGGTTACGCTCCAGCCGGCCTGCAGCGCGTAAGGCGCTCGGGCTGGCCTTGGCGGGCGTTGCCAGTCTGGTCCTGGGTCTGGTCTGGGGTCATTGGTTTCCCATCATCAAGAACATCTGGACGAGCTCGTATGTCCTGTTCGCCGGCGGGTGGAGCCTGCTGCTGCTCGCCCTCTTCTACTGGATCATCGATGTTCGCGGCTACCGGCGCTGGGCTTTCTTTTTCACCGTCATTGGCCTGAACCCCATTACGATTTACGTGCTTCGCAGCCAGTTTGATTTTGGAACAGTCGCAAATATATTCGTCCGAGGCTTCATCGACTACCTCGGGCCCTACAAGCCCGTCTTCTTTGACCTCAGCGTTATGGCTGTCGGGTGGCTGCTCCTGTGGTTTCTATATCGTCAGAAGATTTTCCTTAAGGTCTAAGCGAAGTTGTCAGTGCTCAGTAGTCAGTTGTCAGTTGCCCGGGGAGCCGCTTGTGTCGGGCCGACCAAAACTTATGACGGACTTTCGAGTCTGCGTTTACTGCGGTTCAAGCCGCAACTGTGATCCCGTTTATCTCGATGCTGCTGCGCGCCTGGGGCGTGAGCTGGCGAGAAACGGCGCCACCATCATCTACGGCGGTGGGGCGGTTGGGTCAATGGGTGCTCTCGCCGAAGGCGCGCTCGCCGAGGGCGGCAAAGTCATCGGCATCATTCCCGGTTTCATGAATGAGTTGGATTGGGGGCACAAGGGCATTACCGAATTGCGCGTGGTGCGCGATATACACGAGCGCAAGCGGCTCATGATCCAGGATGCGAATGCGGTGGTCGCCTTGCCCGGCGGCTCAGGAACTCTTGACGAGCTTTTGGAGGCTGTCTCGCTCAAGCGCCTTGCCCTTTTCCTCGGCCCTATCGTTGTTCTGAATACCCGGTCGTATTTCGAGAATCTGCTCCTGGTGCTCGAGAGGTGCATTACCGAGCGCTTCATGGACCCTCGGCACAAATCCATGTGGTCGGTCGTGAATGAGCCGACGGAGGTGCTGCCTGCCATCCACTCGGCCCCGCCCTGGGATTCCAAGAGCCTCAGCTTCGCCCAGATCTGACAGGTCGCTGAAAAACGTCTGGGCATGTCCTTCGCAGCGAATTAGAACGTAGGGCCGCCCCCCGCCATGGCGGGGCGGCCAGGCCGGGGCAAGCCCCATAGGCGCTAAGATAAGAACTATTTCTATCGTTCCGGCGCCATTCCCGTCCCGCGAAGCGGGACACCGTGAGTAGTCCCGCCACGCGGGATGAAACCTACGGAAACAGAAGCCCAGAAAGCATTCCGGCCCCGGAGGGGCCGAACCATTGACCGGTCAACCCCGTTGGGGTTGCGTAATTCTGTGCGGTTCGTTATCCGCAGGTTAAAACCTGCGGCTATTCACCGTTGGCCCCTGACGGGGCCATTTGGACACGGCTTACCTTAGCGCTTACGGGGCAAGCCCCGGCCCTACGTCGCGTATTAGGACACTACCTAGCCTTGACATAGCTTTGCGCGGATGGCACCATGAGTGCTTGCGGCTGGGCTGTTTTCGCCTTGTAGCACGGGTGCCTGCCCCGTGCTGGTCGGGGTCTTGCCCGTGAATGGGGAAGCCAAGGCGCAAGCACATGGATAGGATCCCGACGGGTGGGGGCAGGCTGCGCTTGCTGCGACCTGGAGGTGCTGGCCCGAGTAGTTCTCGTAATACCAGGCGTGCCGAAGTGGCGGAATTGGCAGACGCGCTACATTCAGGGTGTAGTGCCCGTCAGGGCGTGGAGGTTCGAGTCCTCTCTTCGGCACCAGACGATCCATCAAACTCACGCAGGGTTGCCATCCACTGCTTAGCATACGGAATCCTGTATTTCGCTTATGCCGATAACGCTTCGCCCTCTCGGCGCATCTATGTGATTAGTATCCCTCGCAACTGGGCATGTGTTACGCATGCCGCGGTCGATTTCCAGAGACCCGAGTCGGCCATGGTTTGATTGTCTAACCGCCCGGGATTTCAACTTGGCCCCAAAAAGGCAAGTACTCCCGGCGAAGCGTGAGATTACCCATGGGCCTCGTTGAATAGTCCGGGCGTCATCCGGGCGACGGTGACGAGGCAGCCGCTCCTGGCGCGGGAGCGTGGATTGAAACAAGGAGAGCAAGGTGCCTGTGATGAATCGCCGAACCTTTTTTTCGAGTGGAATTTTAGGTGCTGTTGCTGTCGGGGCGTCTCCAATACACGCTTTGGGGACGAAGGAGGAGATTTCGTCATCCGCACCGCCGAAGATCCTGAACTACAGCCCTGCAATGAAGTATCGCCCCATGGGCAATACGGGCGTTCTTGTGTCGGAGATCAGCTTGGGTGGACTGGTCATGGCGGAGTCGGTGCACCGATACGCCATCGAGCATGGGGTCAACCTTGTCCATGTCGGGTGGGACTATCTCGGCGGACAGTCGATCAAGACGCTGGGCGAAGTGCTAAAGTCAGTGCGCGATAGGATTTACATTGCCTTAAAGGATGATTACCCAAGCATCGACGAGGTGCTTAAAGTCCTCAACACGGACCACGTGGATTTCTTGATGTTCAACCGGCACTGGGCCTTTTCGGCTACTGATGCGAGGATTGCTGAGACCTTTGAGAAACTAAAGAACCAGGGGAAAGTCAGGTTCGCCGGTTTGACTACGCATGGAATGGTCAAGGATACGACGGCGGCGGGCATCCGTTCCGGCTTTTACAACGTCGTCATGCCGGTTCTGAACCAGCCTAACCTTGAAGCCATGGCTGAGGAGCTTCGCTTGGCGCAGCAGAGGGGAGTGGGCGTGATGGCGATGAAATCGATGAAAGGGCTCAAAGGCATCGATTTGGAAGTCGCCTATTTGAAGAAAATCCTGAGCAATCCGGCAGTCACTACGGTTACCAAAGGCATTGGTTCTTTCGATATGTTCGACGCCTATTTGCAGGCGCTGAAGGAGCCGCTCAGCCGCGCCGAGGATCGAGCCCTTTACCGGTATGCACAGGTGAACCGCTCCAGCAATTGCATGCTGTGCGACGACTGCAAGCAGGCCTGTCCCCTCGGGGTCGAAGTCTCCACCGTATTGCGTTGCAAGGACTACTACTACGAACAAATGAAGGATGTGCAGACCGCGCTCAGCACTTATCGCGATATTCCGCTCGAGAAGGTTGGCAGCGGAGCTTGCCGTCTCTGCAAGAAGTGCGAGTCGGCGTGCCCCAATGGGATTCCGATCGTCGAGCGGCTCATGGCAGCGCGCGAGCTGTTTTCCAAAATGGTTTAGTAGGGGCACCCCTCGTGGGTGCCCGAGGGCGTGTACTAGAATGGTTTAGGGGCATGACACTGGGAGCGGCTTTCTCAGCAGGATGCTGAAAAACCTTCGCGAACGTTGTCATTCCGAGCGAAGCGAGGAATCTCGCTCTGGAAACCCCGATCTGATCGGGGCGAGATTCCTCGCTTCGCTCGGAATGACAGGCTAGAAGGGTTTTTGAGCATCCTCCTGCTGTCCTGCTAGAGTCCACAGGAGATGGTCTTGGAAAAATGCGAAGCACTACAATTTATCTGCTGCTAATTCTGGCCTTGCCTGGGCTGTTAATTGGGCAGGAGGAGAGCGGGCAAGGTTCGGCGCCCCCGGTGATTCCTGCCGCCGTCAAGGAGAGGCTTGCGCGGCTGTTGCCGGCGCCTTCAGAAGTTGGGGCTTCACGGTCCGGAGAGCAGAAGTGCTTCAGCTCAGACCTTTACGAATACATCGATGGCGGGGCTGATGTTTACCTGGATTACGGCCTTGTGGTGATGGTTCACCAGGAATACAAGGCCTCCAGCACAGACATCACACTCGACATCTACAACATGGGAGCGCAGTCGAACGCCTTCGGGATTTATGCCGCCGAAAGCTCGCCGGATTACCACTTCCTGCCCATCGGGTCGGAAGGCTATGGCACCAACGAAATCCTGAACTTCTTCCAGGATGAGTTCTACGTGAAGCTGTCCGCCTTCAGCGATAAGGAGAAAACCGGGCCGGTGCTGGAGCGCTTTGCCCGGGCGGTATCGCGAAGGATCGGTCCATCCGAACCGATGCCTGAGTTTCTGTCTCTTTTCCCGCCGCAGAAGCTGGTGAGTCATTCCTGCAAGTTTGTGAAGAAGTCGCCGCTGGGACACGAATTTCTCGCGCCCGCAATCATGGCGGCCTACGCTTTCGGTGAAAAACAGACATCCCTGGTCATCTCCAGGGCGCCGGACGCAAAAGGCGCGGTGCAGAAGGTTGAGCAGCTACGGAGCTACTTTGGCCGCTCGGGTAAGGTGGTTCCTCAGCCGGGACTGGCTTCCGGGGCCTTCTTGGGGTCAAACCAGTTTGAGGGCGAGGCCGTGTTTTTCGCTTCGGGCTCCTATGCGATCTTCTGCATAAACCCTCCACCCAACCCCGAATCATTCTTGAAATCGGTTATTCAGCGCATCGCGGAAAAAGGCGCCAGCATATCCTTTTAGGGAGTCAATACATGGCACAGATCGATCGACGAAATTTCTTAACGACAGGCGTACTGGCAGGAGCAGGGTTGGGGATGGGTTTGCTCAGTTCGGATTCCCTCCTGGCAGTGCCCGCGCCGTCCATGAGTATTGCGCATTATAAGAGCTCCCCGGCGGAACCCGACGGCATCGCCGAGGAGGCAAGGCGGCTCACTCGCCAGGCCATCGAGGCACTCGGTGGGATGAACCGCTTTGTTTCTAAAGCGAACATTGTATGGGTAAAGCCCAACATAGGTTGGGATCGCCGCCCGGAACAGGCCGCAACAACCAACCCCGACGTCGTCGCCGCTCTCGTAGAGATGTGCTACCAAGCGGGAGCGAAGAAGGTGCTGGTCAGCGACAACCCTTGCAATCCGGCCCGGCTTTCTTTTCCCCGGAGCGGGATTCAGCAGGCTGCCGAAAAGGCGGGGGCGGAAGTGATATTCCTGGATGAAAGAAAATTCAGGAAGATGTCCATTAACGGCAAAGTCTTAAAAGAGTGGGAGGTGTACCAGGACATTGTCGAAGCGGACCGGCTGATCAACGTCCCCATCGTGAAGAACCACAACTTGTGCTTGGCGACACTGGGCATGAAGAACCTGATGGGGGTAATTGGTGGGCCTCGTAACCGGCTTCACCAGGACCCAGGTGGCACTCTGGTGGATCTGGCTGCCTTTTTGAAGCCCCGACTGGTGGTGCTCGATGCCATTCGCGTGCTGACGGCCAATGGGCCCGTGGGCGGTAATCTTGCCGATGTAAAGCGCAAAGACACTATTGTGGCCGGCGTTGACCAGGTCGCCGTGGACGCCTTTGGCGCGACCTTGCTTGGCTACAAGCCCGAGTCGATTGGCTACATTGCGCAGGGGAATGCACGGGGTCTCGGCACCATCAATTTCAATTCGCTTTCACCCAAACAAATAGAAGTGTAAACCCCATGGCCAAGAAGAAGAAAACATCGTGGATCGTCTGGCTGCGCCGGCTTACCCAAACGGGTTTCTTTCTCCTGTTCTGCTATCTTTTCTTGCAGACGGTTTATCACCCGATCAACAAGGCTGGCCGGGGAGTCACGTTCTTCTTCAACTTGGACCCGCTGGTTGCTCTCAATTCCTGGCTGGCCTCACACGCCTTCGTCGGGGCGATGCTGCTTTCGCTGGTTACCCTGGCGGTGACCTTTATCTGCGGCCGATGGTTTTGCGGTTGGGTTTGTCCTTTCGGGGCTTTGCACAACTTCTTCACCAGCCTGCGCAGTGGGCGCGCCAAGCAGAAACTCGAGGTCGGCGGCTACAATCAATGGCATAAAGCGAAGTACTATGCGCTGGTTGCATTTCTGGTTGCGGCCCTGGTGGGGGCTGACGTCGTCGGCTGGCTGGACCCCTTTTCCTTCTTCTTCCGTTCGCTTTCCACTTCCATCTATCCGGCCATGAACAAGGGCCTGGTGGCGTTGTTCACCTGGATTTACGACGCCAATCCCGGAGTCGGACCCGTCCGGCTTACGGTGGTGACGGAGCCCATCTACGGTTTTTTGCGCAAGAATTTCCTCGCCGTGGAACAGCCGTACTACTGGGGCAGCCTGCTGATCGGAGTCTTGTTTATTACGTCTGTTGCACTCAACTTCTTCCGCGCGCGCTTCTGGTGCCGTTATGTTTGTCCTTTAGGTGCGCTGCTGGGAGTGGTAGGAAAGAACCCCCTCGTCCGCCTGAAGAAGAATGAGGAGAAGTGCAATAGCTGCCGGCTGTGCCTGGTTGACTGCCAGGGAGGGGCCACTCCGGACAACCCCTTGGAGTGGAAGCCATCCGAGTGCTTCTATTGCTGGAATTGCGAGTCGGATTGCCCCGCCCAGGCAATCTCCTTCACCTGCGAACCGAAGCTGGAGAAAAAGCACAATGAACCCCTTGTACAAGTGGATCGGTGATTTCGTTCATCCCCCCAAAGAAGCCAGACTTGACCTGGGGCGGAGAGCGGTATTAGCGGCGGGGTTGGCCGGTTTAGGCGCAAAGCTGCTCTTTGGCATCGATCCGCAAGCATCGAAACGGTCTTTCAATCCCGCCCTGATTCGTCCCCCGGGGGCGCTCCCGGAAGACGAATTCCTCGCCAGGTGTATTCGTTGTGGTGAGTGCATGAAGGTATGTCCCACGAATGCCATTCATCCTACTTCCTTGGAGGGTGGAGTGGAGGGCGTTTGGACGCCCATCCTGAACATGCCGGTCGGTTACTGCGACTACGAGTGCAATCTGTGTTCGCAGGTTTGCCCGACTCACGCGATTCGCCAGGTTGATGTCCCGGAAAAAAAGAAGATCAAGATTGGCTTGGCATACATTGACAAGAATCGCTGCCTGCCCTGGGCCTACTCGAAGACCTGTATCGTCTGCGAGGAGCATTGCCCCACACCCAAGAAGGCCATCTGGTTTGAAGAAGTTGAAGTCCTGAACATTCAGGGCGAGAAGTTGACGATCAAGCAGCCACGTGTGGACCCGGACCTTTGTATCGGGTGTGGAATCTGCGAAACCAAATGCCCGGTCAAAGGGCAGGCGGCGGTGCGCGTTACAAGCGTGGGCGAAACCAGAAACCCGGAGAACCAGATCTTGCTGTCCTCCGACAGCTTCGCTGAAGGGTAACTTCCGAACAACCCTCCTCGCTCCCCTAGGGCGAGTTCTTCGCCCTCTCCCTTGGGGAGAGGGTGGCCCGCGACCGGCGTTTTCGCCAGCCGGCGCGGGACGGGTGAGGGGTCGGTTGCACGGTGAGGCATACCGGGCCGCATACATCCCGCCAAAAAACGGCGGGACGTATGCGCCACCCGCGGTAGGCGGTAGGTAGGAGATGCACCATGGCAAAAGTACTCTTAATAAGTGGAAGTCCCAAAGCGGATGGCAACACCGCGCAACTCATGAACGAGTGCGCGCGCGTGATTCGCGAGCAAGGGTTGGAGGCGGAAGTCATCTCGTTCTCCGAAATGAAGATCGAATCGTGTACGGCCTGTGGCAAGTGTGGTGAATCCAATGAGTGCAGTTTGCAAGACGGCTTGAACGACATTATCAAGAAGCTCCGAGCATCGCAGGGCTTCATTGTGGGCTCGCCTGTCTACTTCGGTACGGCGCGAGGGGACGTGATGGCGGCGCTGCAGCGAATCGGCCAGGTTTCGAAAAAGTCGGACCAGTTCCTCGCCGGCATGGTAGGCGGCCCTGTAGCGGTGGCGCGCCGCGGCGGCCACACCTTCACGCTCCAGGAAATGCTCATGTTCTTCCTGATTAACGACATGATCGTGCCGGGATCTACATACTGGAACATGGTGTTTGGCCGACTTCCGGGCGAGGTTTGGCAGGACAAAGAAGGAATAGAGACTGCACGGCACTTCGCGGTCAATGTGGCCAATTTGATCAAGAAGTTGTACGGCAACAAGGCGCCAGAGGCATAAACCCGCAATGGAAGATCTCATTCCCCTCGGTAAGACCGACATTCGCATTTCCCGTCTGGGCCTGGGCACCTGGCAGTGGGGTGACCGCATGATGTGGGGTTACGGTAAGACCTACACCGATAGCGACATTCACGAGGCTTTCCATATCAGCCTGCAATCGGGCATCAACTTCTTCGACACCGCCGAAGTTTATGGAAAGGGGCGATCGGAGCAATTGTTAGGCGCGTGCCTCCAGGAAGCCAGGCAGTCCCCGCTGATAGCGCCACTGGTGGTGGCGACGAAGTTCATGCCCTACCCCTGGCGGCTGTGGAAAGGCGCCTTGCTCTCGAAGCTGCGTGCCAGCCTCGCCCGCTTGGGGTTGGAACGGGTCGACCTTTACCAGATCCATTGGCCTTTCTCGCCCCTGCCGATCGAGCTGTGGGCCAATGCGCTCGCGGACGCCGTCGCGGCGGGGTTAACGCGCGCGGTGGGAGTGTCGAATTACAACTCGGCCCAGATGATGCGTGCCCACTCCGCTCTGGCGAAACGCGGTGTCCCGCTGGCGTCCAACCAGGTGGAGTTTCACCTGCTCAATCGGCGCGTCGAGCACGAGGGTTTGTTAAAACTCTGCCGCGAGTTGGGTGTTACCCTGATTGCTTACAGTCCTCTCGCCAAGGGGTTGTTGACGGGCAAATACACACCGCAGACGCGCCCGCCGGGGATACGCAGCTACCTCTTTAGACGGGCGCGACTGGGGAAAATCCAGCCCCTGATTCAGCTCATGCGCGAGATTGGAAAAGCTCACGACGGTAAGTCCCCGGCCCAGGTGGCGTTGAATTGGGTGATGTGCAAGGGAGCTGTCCCCATCCCCGGGGCCAAGAATGCCAAGCAGGCTCAGGAGAATGCCGCCGCTTTAGGCTGGCGGCTGGCCGAGACCGAAATCGCCGCCCTGGACGCGGAAAGTCAAAAGCATGGTAAGATAAGGTCTTATTAGGTAACATCAGATTCCCATGAGAACCCGTCAAACCATCACAATTTCACTCCCGCCTGAGATGGCGAAACAGGTCGACAAAACTATGCGCACAGAGCATCGGACTCGCTCCGAACTCGTCCGTGAAGCGCTCCGCACGTACATCGCAATACGGCAATGCCCAGAGGAGACTCCCACGCCAGCCGAGCTGCGAGCCGTTCGTCGCGGCAGAGCCGCCTACCAACGTGGTGATTATGTGACCCTTGATGAACTCCGCAGAGAAGAAGCTATGGCTCGTCGCCCTCGCCGGGCCAACGCAAAAGTCTCTTAAACGTATCCCGCCCAACGATCGAGCTCGACTCCGGGCCGCGATCGATGAGATGGAAGAAAATCCCCTCCGGGGTGACATCCGTAAACTTAAAGGAGGCGGGGATGGCTTCCGCCGTCGCGTAGGTGATTGGCGCATTTTCTTCGACATATACCCGGAAGAGCGGCGCGTTGTCGTTACCGGCATTGAACGCCGAACTTCCACAACCTACTGACACTTAATAAGTCTGACAATTCCAAACCCCTCGGTGCCTTTTTCCTGCAACCATCTCTTTTCTTGTGCCTGCCGAAGGGTTACTCCACACGCGCAAAGGTTGCTCGATTGATGCGGATAATAACGATCTCCTGACTCCTGACTTCTTCGCGGCTGGGGCGACGGGTGTCATCCTGAACGCAACGCATCACTTCTATGTCGCGCAGCCGCAGTGGGTGGGTACCTGTTGCTCCCCCCACTCACCTGATACAATGGTGTATTACATGTGTAGAGGAGTCTTGATGAAAGCGGCTTTCTTAACGGGCATCAGACAAATGGAGATTCGCGAGACGGCGCAACCGGAGATCAGCGACCCGCACAGTGTCCTCTTGCGCATTGGGGTGGTAGGCGTTTGCGGATCGGATGTGCATTACTACACGGCGGGGCGGATCGGCTCCCTGGTCGTCAACTATCCGGAATGGACGGGTCACGAATGTGCGGCAACGGTCGTGGCGGTCGGGGAGCAAGTGAAACGGCTCAAGGTTGGTGAACGCGTGGCTGTGGACCCGCTGATTCCCTGCGGGCATTGCGACCAATGCCTGTTAGGTCGGGAACACACTTGCCGCAACCAGGCCTTTCTGGCCTGCCCCGGACAGGCAACGGGGGCGCTGGCTGAATACCTCATCATGCCGGAAAAGTCCTGTCATGCGATTCCGGATGGCATGACCATGGTGCAAGCCGCGGTGGTCGAGCCGCTTTCAATTGGGCTCTACGCTCAACGCCTGGCGCAGATGCAACCGGGAGCAAAGATCGCCATCCTGGGCTCCGGCCCCATTGGACTGTGTGTACTGCTCTCCAGCCTTGGGGCCTGTGATTGCACGGTCTACGCCACCGACCTGCTCGACGAGCGCCTCGAGGTGGCCCGGCGCTGCGGGGCAAGCTGGACCGGGAACCCGAAACAAACCGACGTGGTGCGGGCGATCCGTGAGCTCGAGCCGCTGGGAGTGGATTTCGTTTTCGAGTGCGCGGGCCAGCAGGAAACCCTCGACCAGTCGATTGAGCTGCTCAAGCCCGGCGGAACGGTGCTCGTGATCGGCATTCCTGAGGTTGACCGGGTCAGCTTCAGCATTCACACATTAAGGCGCCAAGAAATACGATTGCAGAGCGTCCGCAGGCAGAACCAGTGCATGGCCCCTGCGATCGAACTGGTTTCAAACGGCGCCATCAACCTCGATCAACTTGTGACACACCATTTCTCCCTCGCCGAAACCAAGAAGGCTTTCGACTTGGTCGCCGACTACCGTGACGGCGTGGTCAAAGCCATCGTCCATGTAGCCGCATGATTGCCGATGGATGATTGCTGATTGTCGATTGATGATTGATGATTGCCCCGCCGCGGCGGGTCGATTGGCAAGCTGTGGCTGCCCTCGCGGTGTCATTCCGAGCGCAGCGAGGAATCTCGCTCCGATTCCTCGGATCACCAAAGCAAGCGTAGCCTGCTATCGTGGGTTCGCGCCGAGACAGGCCCTCTCGTTCCCGTCGTCAGGAGCACCGCTACGATAATAATCGTTTTTGCAGAAAGGGTGTCCCTCATACTGCGCCTCCTGAACTGTCGGTATCGAACTTGTACTCCCCCACTAATTCGGGACCTAAAAATGATAGTCAAGAATGACCTCCGCCGGGGCGGTGGAGGGCGGCGCGAAACGCATCTTCACCGCCGCCTTCAACGCGGCGGCGGCCAAGGGCTCGGGACCACTCAGAATTTCCACATCCGAAACCTCGCCCTTTTGATCCACCGTGAGTTTGATTCGGAGGTCGCCTTCAAGGTCATGGGCGTCAACGGGGTAGATGGCCACTTCCGGGTGGGTGATCATCAAATCCGGCGGCGCCTGAACCACTTTGGGGGCTAAGAACAAGACGTGGTCCTTCGAACGGTCGCGCTGATTCAACTCAAAATCGATTACCGCCCGTTTCGTACAGGGAGTTGGTTGGGGCGGGGGACAAACTCTCGGAAATCGGGGGGTTTGGATCATGCGCACCGCGGCCGACGTCAGTAACCCACTGTCGCTCTTCAGCACACGCAGGTCAGAGATCTGTCGGTTTGAATCGATGGTGACTTCAAGAGCTACCTGCCCTCCGATTCCTCGAAGGACAGCTTCCCGAGGGTAATCCGGTGAAAGCGGAGCCAAAACAGCCTCCCAGTCGGGGTAGTAATTCCGGTCGTTCGCGGAAGAACTCGTGCCGGCCAGCCGGAAATCCACCCTCACCGTCACATGGGCGGGCAACTGCGGATTGGGATCAAACTTCCATTGGCGTACGGCATCGTACGCGGCCCTTGCCAGCAGGGGGTGACCGCTGATAACTCTGACCGAGGAGACCGTGCCATCCGCATCCACCGCCGCGTCGATTGAAACGGTGGCTTGGATGCGGGCCAACTGGGCTTGGGGCGGATACACCGGGCTGATCCTTTGCTTCACCACCAAACCCGGAGGCCCCGCGATGTCGTATGAAAATAGGGCCTGCACACTTTCAGTTTGAGGTTCTTGCGGATCGGGACCCTGCCCGGCCGCCTGAGGAGGAGCGATGAAGAGAATTAGCGCGCCGCAAAACATCGCTCGGGCGTAAGGGCTGAGGATGCAAGCTTTCGAAGGCTTTGCCATGTCCACCTCACGCCAGTTCACTGGACGTACTATAACTCTCCTTGTATGAGGATCAACGGGTAGCCAAGGTTGCTCCTACTTCGATTGACCCCGGGCCTTTCCCCGTGACCTAAATCTGGATCAACGGTTCTTACCAGAGGTGGAAGATCGCGAGGATTGGCATGTTGATTGCGGGAGACTCTTTGAAAGCGTGCGCGGAGGAAAGCCCCCTTCCTCCATCCGCGCGAGGAGAAATTCCAATGTCTCTCGCAGTTTTGGGTGCGGCCTGCTTTGGTGTTGTGGTCGGGTGGATAAGTTACCGGAGGCTATGGCATAGAGAAGCCACTGCCGAGCTTTCGGACATTTCGTGTGTCATCGGGGCTGTAGGAGGTGCGGGCGTCACCGCGCTCTTCAAGAGCGAAGCCATGTTTGGCCTGTATTCGATAGGATTGGCCACCGGCTTCTTCGGTTACTTTCTTGTGAGTCTGCGCGTTCACGGCACAGAACAAGAACCCCGCTGGATGGGTTACTAAATCAGTCAATAAATCGCCATCGGCTCTGCGTCCCCAAGGCGGCGAATTGTGCCAAAGCCGTGCGACTCCTCGTCCCATTTCACGCCGTGGACGGGCACGGTCACCTTGGGGCAAATGGCAGCGGCGAAGGCGCGCAAATCGGCCGGCGAGGCGTGGCCACTCGTGTGTATATAGGCGATCTCGGCGCCGCCCGCCCGGCACCATTCCAGCGCCTCCGCGATATCCGGTTCCGACAGGTAGCCGCGCCACATCGAGAAGTTGAAGGCGTCATCGGCCGTGGGCACAACGCCGGCACGCTGATAATCGGCGATCAAAGCACGACGCAGCATGACGACGTGGCGGCCATGAACCAGATGCCTGGCCGCCAGGCCGTGGGGCACCATTCTCACCACGAAGTCCTCCCGGCCCATTCTCCGGTAGTAGCCACGGAGTCTTCTCGTCACGACGACCTTCAGATTGGGGAAGCCCGCGCGCGGTACGCGGGTGCCCGCCGAGATCCGATCGAGAACATCGGCGGTGTAGAGGTCGATCACGAGCGTCCGGCCGGTGCGCTTCGCGGCTCGGTAGAGGGTCACGGTGCGGTCAA
>JBEKUR010000043.1:0-33549 GCA_049514855.1 Terriglobia bacterium | reverse complement strand
GGAAGGGTCCTGGCCGAACAATTGCTTCCGAAGCGGCCTGGAATGAAAGTTCTTTACATGTCGGGCTATACGGACAGTTTTATTGCTGGTCACGGAGTTCTTGAAGAAGGAACCCATTTACTCCATAAACCTTTCACAGAAGAGGTTCTGATCTCAAGAATTCGTGAAGTTCTGAAATCGGTTCACGCGATTGCAGGAAAGAAAGCGCCGCTGGTGGCGGAATTGCCGCGGCAGAAAGTTTGAGTAAAACTCAGTATGGCGAAACTTTTGGTTATCGATGACGAAGAAGCGGTACGACGCCTGATCCGGCTCAATCTGATGGACTCCTACGAAGTTGTTGACACAGGAGAGCCGGAACAAGCTCTGGCCCTGGCACTGGAGCACAAACCAGACGCAATCCTGCTGGACCTGCGCATGCCAAGATACTCCGGGTTCGAACTGTGCCAAACCTTCACGTCGTTCAGCGCCACACAGTTGATTCCCGTATTTGTGATTAGTGGCGAGGCCGGATCCAAAACCAAGGAGTTTTGTCGCGATCTCGGCGTTGTTGGCTACTTTGAGAAGCCAGTGGACTTTGACGCTTTGCGCCATTCATTGGAAACATTTTTAAAGAACGGCCGGAAGGAGCGTAGGAGTGAAGTCCGGGTCCGTCTTCGGGTGCCGTTAAGGCTGTCGGGGAACGATGAGAAAGGAGAGCCGTTTACGCTCTTGACAACGACCGAAAATATTAGCCGCAGCAGTTTCTTGTGCTCTTGTGGTGTCGCACTTCTTACAAATACTACGGTCGGTATTCAACTCGTCGGTCCAGCCAAAGAATTGGCCGGCAAGGCACGGGTCGTTCGCTCGGAATGGCATGAAACACCGTACCCTCGCTACGCATTCCACTTTGTTGAGAAGCCCGATCATTGGGTACTGGATTGAGCGCGTCCGTGATGGAATGGAATCGCATCCCTCTCAGGGACTCGCAATGGCCAGAAGGGGTGTTCGGGACAGGGTAAAGCTGGGGACGCCATGGTTTGATACCCAGCGATTCATGCCACGGAGGTGCAATCTTGACTACTTCAGCTCCCAGGGGCAACCGTTCGGAAGTGGACCGCCGACGTACTCCTAGGTATCCCTTTGTCGCCACGGCAGAGATCGTGGAGAGGATCTCCGGTACGCCAATGCATGCGCGAGTCAGCGATCTCAGCCTATATGGCTGTTACCTTGACATGTCCAATCCTCTCCCAAGTGGCACTCATGTTTTTGTGAGGATATTCACGGACACGGACTTTTTTGAGGCTGACGCGACTGTTCTGTATTCCCAAGCGAATCTTGGGATGGGCTTGGCATTTCGTGATGTAAAACCACATTTTCTACCGACGTTGCAAAAGTGGCTGCTTCAGGCAATGCAGGAAATGCACAAAGCGGAGCATTGAGGCTTGAATCGTCCGCATCCCTCACAAACCTCGCAACTAACTTAATCTCGGAATTATTTGTCCACTTGGCTTGAATGCTTACTTTCGATCATGAGCAACCGGATTGCGTCTCGCGCAGCTTACAACTGCGTGGCCAGTCTCTGCGGGATGAGGGGCCGGAGCTGTCCCTTCTTTCAAAGAGAGAGATGGCCGAGCGAAAGTTTCGAGAGTGTGACAGACCTCAAGCGGAAATGAAAATCCAGATTGAAATTGACTGCGATTACCTTAAGGTGTGAGTATAGGGCACAGGTTTAAGCCCTGGATTTATTCAATTAGATTATGACTACATTTATTGTGGGACTCTCGTGCAGTGTTTGCCAAACCGATGATAGGCAAGACATTCGACGACGAAAGATAATTGAGGGATGAACAAGCTTTCGCCCCATGAACATTTAAAAGATTTGCGGTCCCGGCTTGGGATCACCACACGTGATGTTGCGGAACTAAGCCAACAGATTGCGGAAGCCGAAGGCGATCCGGAATTTCAAATATCGAATGCATGGCTGACGCAGGTCGAGAACTCAGATTCGGTACCCAGCATTTTCAAGCTCTACAGCCTGAGCGCAGTTTATCGCATAAAGTTCACCGATCTCCTTCGCTTGTACGGTGTTGACCTGGAGAAGATCGGACAGCATCAACTTGCGAGTCCTTTACCCCACACTCATCTCACAACGCTGGAAGTGTACGATCCAGATCGAACCGTCTCCTTCCCGGTCCGATTTGACAGGTCATTTGACATTGATAACACGAATTTGGTGTCCAGGATGGTGGAGGTTTGGGGTGAGGTGCCGATCGCTCTCATCCAGCACTTGGATATCAGGCATAATCTTTATGGTTACATCGGGCTGACCGACAACACGCTTTACCCGCTCCTTCGTCCAGGGTCTTTTGTTCTGATCGACCCACGGATCCGCAAGATTCGCACGCTGGAGTGGCGCACGGAGTTCGACCGGCCAATCTACTTTATAGAGCTGCGCGACGGTTATGCTTGCTCCTGGTGCGACCTCCAAGACGGTCGCCTCTTGCTCATGCCACATCCCCTTTCTCCCTGCCGGGTACGCAGCCTGAACTATGGGTCGGAAGCAGAAATCATTGGCCAGGTAACTGCAGTCGCGATGCGGCTGACGGATCCACCACTTCCGGATTCTGCCGATGTCTCAAGATTGCCAGGGCGAGCCTGATATTTGAAACAAAAAC
The DNA here is from genome assembly GCA_049514855.1 of Terriglobia bacterium. Lineage (GTDB taxonomy): Bacteria > Acidobacteriota > Terriglobia > UBA7540 > UBA7540 > CAVROP01. The sequence continues at coordinate 30,895 of JBEKUR010000043.1, read as the reverse complement.
GTGGACGATTGTCGGATTCAGCCGCAGGGGAACGGTGACGCGATACGGCTCCAATATTTGCCAGGTGCGAACAATGGTTGCGGCGCTCTCTCGCGAAGCGCATGCATAGATTTCGATTTCCTCTACCAATGCCTCAAGCGAGTAAGCAGCCAGCTGCTTGAAAATCTCGGTGTGGGCCAATTCCAAGGCCTCACTGGCCTTCTCAGGGCTGAATCGCGAAGCTAATCCCTCATGGTGATAGGTTCCTGTGTTGTAGTCTCGTGTTGAAGCGATGAAAATCAGGCGAGCTAAATCGCTCGAGATCTTCGAAAGTGTGCGCCGGAGCAAATCCTCGTAGACATCACGAACGGGTACGAGTTCAAACCCGGCATACGTTTCGTGTGAGTTTCTGGTGCTCAAGGAAACCTTCTTTTAGGGAGATGTGGGAATTCCAGTCGCTGCTCCAGCGGAGGATCTTGCAAAAGCCTCGTGAGCGTAGCTGATTTGCCGCGATAGCTCGTGCACATACGAAGCGATTCTCTCCAACCTCGGCGGACCAACGGTTGTAATGAGGAGCAAAAGAGTTTCACACATCAGTAGAAGTTCGATGTACATAAGAAAAAGTGAGAGTTCTGTTCTGAAGCGAATATCAGCAGCCTGTTTTGCAGCCTCCGTGTGGTTTCGCATGACCTGTCGGATGTCACGGGACGTTTGCCTCACCCAAAGAAGCGCGATCCTCTTACGCTCCTGGAGAAAGAGCCGTTCAAGACAGGGAGACTGTGTCTGCAATATGAGTTCCCAGTCTTCACGAGAAAATATCCTGGCCACTAATTCCGGCGGGCACACCTCGAACTCTCCGGAGTGCCTCGGGTCTCCCGGGAATTCCGAAATTGAGTGAATACCCCGAGCTGTTGACTCCTGCCTTAGAGCAAACACTACCAGGGCAATGAGGAGAAGAAGACCAACGGTCAACGCGCTTATCAATCCAATCATCGGTCAATAGCCTTATCGAGATATGAACGGGCTTCCTGCAGGCGCCTCTTTGTGGCGGCCGCGATTCTTTCATATTGTCGTTCGAACTGAGCGGACTCCTTTGTTTGAGGATTGGGACGATATCCCCACAAATGCACGATCCAAACAAGCAAACTGATATCATAAGACATTGGATAAAGATAGAACCAGGAATTGCGGAAGTGACCGCTCCCGGTGTATGCAAACGTCAACCAAATAACGCTCCCGGCGACAAACAGACCATAACCGAACAAGATGCCCCGAAGGTTTCTTCCAAAGGGTATCGAATAGTGGAGAAACAATAAAACAAGTGCAAAAAGAGAAAGAGCCTGGACCATCCTCATAGTTCGTTGAATTTCAGTGATGCTAGCCTCGGCCCACCATCGTGGATCATTCGCCGCATTGCCAGCTGCTACCACAAGTGCAACGAGAAAAAGCAGAAGGAGTGAATTGCGAGCCATGCGGGATGCTCCAGGATAGGCTCTCAAACCTACTCTAAAAATCTCAAAGACGACTCCACATCCCACCAGAATGCCGACAAACTCAGTGGACCAGTAAGTGTAACGATAGAGGAAGAGTTTCCAGTGATAAACATACAGGCGAAGGAAAGACTGGGATAGGACGAAGACGATGTAGAGATAAAAGGCGGGATACCGGGATAGAAGCTTCGTCTGCAGACCTCGCACCAGAAGAAGAGTCTCGACTGCTATACTGCCCCACCAAATGAGCTGGTCGAGCATTCCCCTGCGCACCTAGTCGCTCAAAAATTCGTCCACGAAAATGCTAGCAGAGAGCTAGGAAAGATGCCATGGCATCTTTCCTAGCTGCTCTCAGTGTTCAGGCAGTGAGTGCGTTGGAAGGCGTCGGCGGTTTGGGCGTCGGCACCCTCGGAACGGGGTCACCCCCGTCTGCGGTCATGATCGGGCGGCCATTGGCTTCGGGTGCGGTTCGATTGAGTTTTCCTTGGGTCATTCTAGCGTGCGGCAATAGAACCACAGCTGCAAATAGAACTATTGCACAAAGCTGGAAGGGGGTTTTCATTGAGCGCATAGAGTTCTCCTTAAGAAATTGAAGGCGAAGGGAGCAAGGCCCCGAACGCCTGAGTTTATGAACCGCGCAAGAGTAAGTCGGTGAACCGCAAGTACCGCAAGAAATTGATGGTTGGTTGGTATTACAACCAAAACGTGCCGACGGCTAGAGAGCTGCGACTGGACTTTGAGACTACGGTGTCTTCGTTGGGCCCTAAACTGAGGCCAAGTGACACCGTCTGCTTTCCCGTGGATTGAATTCTGCGGGCAGACTGCTGTTGAGTGCGTGCAGTGGCGGAAGAGATGGACGTTAGAGGAGTTCATTCCTGGGCTGCTACAGGCTGTGTTTTGTGTGTAGGCTTGCTGCACGGCCAACTTCTTTCCGAGCTTCTCGTTCAACCACTGTGGTCACCATATCCAGATGCTTTGCCGATCGTTTTTTGCGCGCGCGGATATTCAGGGACACTCCTTGTGATTTTGCTCTGCGAAAGGGGCATTGATTGTGATCCCAATCAAATACTGACCGGACGGGTCGAACTCACTCTTGTTGGTGGTACAGCAACGCTCTGTGATTCATGATTGAGAAATAGCTGTTCGATGGCTAAGGGGTGTTCGTTAGGAACTCAGAAGGATTCTGGACCAGAAGAAAAGGCGGCCCTTTCGGGAAGGAGATCGAAGTGACTAAGGAGACCAGATTAGGTAGTGCAATGGATGTAATTCCTTCGACTCCGTCTGGTGTCCCTCGAGTGCTGATCGTGGACGACGAACTCACCACACGGAAGCTGCTGGCTGCAATGTTGGGAGAAGCTGGAGTTCCCTGCAAGACAGCTGCATATGCGGAGGAGGGCCTGGGGATCCTCGAAACAGAATCGGTGAACGGAGTGCTCTCTGACCTCCAAATGCCTGGGATCTCAGGTATGGTGTTCCTGGCGGAGGTTCGACGGCGACACCGCCGTTTGGCCTTCTTGATGATTACGGGGGTGGACGACATTCGAGTGGGCATAGGAGCAATGAAAAAGGGCGCGAACGTCTATCTCGTCAAGCCCTTGCAGGTTGAAATTGTCATGGCCAGTCTCGAGCGCGCCTTGGAAAAGAAGCGCTTGGAGCAGGAGGTGGAGAACTACCGCGAGCACCTCGAGGAGAGGGTCAAAGAGCGGACGGGTCAACTTGAAACGGCGTTTTTTCAGGTCGAGCGCAGTTATGAGGACACGCTCCGGGCCCTGGGTGCAGCCATCGATCTTCGCGACAGTGAAACGCCTGGACACTCGCACCGCGTGACTCTATATTCGGCCAAGATCGCGAAAGAATTTGGAGCCACAGAACATGAATTGAAAACCATCGCCATGGGAGCTTGGCTGCATGATATCGGCAAATTGGGAATACCCGATGCGATCCTGTTGAAGCCCGGGGCGCTCACCGAGCAAGAGTGGGCCATCATGCGGAGCCACGCACAGGTCGGGTTTGATCTAATCAAACGCATACCTTTCCTTGCAAATGCCGCGGAAATCATCCTGACACACCATGAGCGTTGCGATGGCAGCGGTTATCCCCGAGGCCTGAAAACGGCGGACATTCCGATTGGGGCGCGAATATTTGCCGTTGCAGACACCGTGGACGCAATGACGTCTAACCGTCCCTATCGTTCGGCTCTCTCCTTCGAAGAGGCACACGATGAAATTCAGCGCGGGTCGGGAGGTCGCTATGATACAAGGGTGGCGAACGTCTTCCTGAGCATTACGGTCGAGAGCTGGAAAGCACTCCGCCATTCAATCGAGATTCCTGGCAGCGAGTCCTAATGCATGGAGGGAAGCTATGCTAGAAGCCCGATTTGTGGGAGCAGAGGAAATTGAATTCATTCGATTTCTAAACTGGAAACCAGGGAAGGCTCACGACTCACAAACAGGACGGCCTAGATTTTTGGCTCGGCTAACGCCAGCAAACACGTTGTGCGCCTCCGTGTAACAGGTGGGTCGTTCCGAATCTCCTTCGAAATGCTGCGTCTCTTGCGCCATCCTTCCAGGCTCGCAGTCCCGCCCGCTTGCTGCCCCAGGTGTTGTAGCGACTGCGCACAGCTGCCTATTAATCTTAAGTTGCCGCCTTCATTTGGAGATCTCCCGTGGCTTGACCTTGTTATTCTGTTGTTCCTTGCGATGCCTCTGCCGGTCGTTCTCCTCCAGCAGAAGAAAGCCACTGTTCGAGAATGGGAAGCTGGTTGGTAGGGACGTTTAGGAATGAAAGGCCCATTCCATTCGACTCGAGGGTGTAAGCAACCATGGCATCCGTCAGAAAATACACTCCATGATGTCTGATTTCTATTGCGAGGAGCGTGCCTTGGGAGAATGGTTCACGAGTGCGCACATAACAACCGCCCTTGCTGAGATTCGTTGTCTCGCCCCAAATCTCCCTGCCGGAATGCAACTCAGTAGCTCGGACTTCGGCAGCGAATGCCAGTCTATCTGAGCCGGTCTGTTGAGCACGAGCGTGTTCCACAAAACCTCCGCCCTTCGAAGGTTCGTTGCGGGCTCTTCCACCGATCGAATTATCCCGCTCGCCATATGGGCTTTCATGCTCCAACCGATTCTGGTTCGGATGCAAATCAAGATAGGTTGCCAAAGAAGCCGCTCTGCGCAACGAATCGTTTGAACGCTGGCTTCTAGTCAGATCTTCTGATCGTTTTTCCCTTCAATAAAAGGGAGGCAGCTGCGAGATGCAGTGATATTCGCATGGACGGGTTGTTGAAGAGCCTAGGCAACTTTTTCACCGCATCTGACTCCTGCCACCTCCTCCATCAAATGCTTAGGCCTTGCCTCCCTTGTCCGGCAAACAATGCCAACTGGCATCTTGGTGGCAAAGGGGCTGGGATTGCTCGGTATTGCGACCAGAATCGGGATTCGATAAATGGACAGCCCAGTTTTGCCCAAGCTCTCTGCGAGAAAAGATCTCCTCGGGGACTCTGGAGGCTGAACGCTTCCGCGGCCCAAGCGACCAGAACGGCCTCTCTCAGAGTGATGTGCATTGAAAGGTTTGAACGCTAGAGCAGTAGAACGTTAAAACGTGGCGAGGGCGCCGGCTAGGAGCGGGGTTCTTTCGTCAAACGCAGGTACTGGACGCCATAACGAAACATCTTTTCTAGCGGGAGTTCCTGCACGTAGACGATTTGGGCTGGAACAGGAATTCGGGGCAACCCGGGGGAGTAAGGAGCGGCGACTTCAATGCCCGCGGTTTCGTAATAGCGCCGGCTGCTTTTGAAACAAAGGCCGCCGCGCGAGACGTTTTCGCAGAGGACGATATCGTCGTCGAAACTGGGATTGCGCACAGACGCGGTGAAGCTCACTTTTATGCGGACATGCTGACGCCTGTTCTTGAAGCCTGTCGGCGAAGGCGACGGCTCGGGCGGGGGAGCGGCCTCGAGCGAAACAGTCAGGGCTTCTGGCACGGCGGATTCGTCAGGAACTTCCCCGGCAGATTCCTTCCAGAGGGTTGAACCACTACATCGTTCACATGATCGGAGAATGCCGTCGTGGATGGCGTAGATGTCCGATTCGAGAGCGCCAAGGTCGGCGAGTTCGCGGCGGCCGCAAATGCTGCACTGGAGTAGCTTTCGGCGAGCTAAGATCTCAACCTGCGACGCGGAAGGGAACTCGACACCCCAGAAGTCGACAGCAGGGTCGAGAAAAGCGACACCGTAGGTATAGGAATCACCTTCGCAGCCGATTTGGCCAACGACGCGAATCTCGGTCTCTTTATTACTTTCTTGGTGAACGACGATCAACTCTTGCTCGGCGGCGAGTTTATGCATTGAGACGATGCCCGCGCCGTGACGGCTGAGGACGACGGTCTTTGTTTGCTCCATGAATTCTACGCCTTGAGCATCCCAGCCGATGGCCGATGCGAAACCGATGTGCTGGCATCTAGGTCCGCCCGATGCGCCAATTTTCTGACCCACTCTCAGCCCGTTGGGTCTTTTGCGCGACCGTCTATAAGTCTCCTGCGTCGAAGCGGTTCGTCGGATACGGGGATGCAGACCCCTCCAACGTCTCCCCGTTGGTTCGGGGAGCCGAGATGCGGGTGGCCGAAACTCGCGCCGTGAATCGCGCCCTCCGTAAGGCTTATGGAATCGGTCTCTGTTCGGTCGAAGAGTTGGGTGCGTTCTCGATCCCGTCGAGATCTGCCTCCATTCCGTCCCCGTCAAACGGACCCCATCCCTCCAACGGTTCGGGCAATGGCCAACCCCGGCTCCGCGATCAGCTCTGCCTGTTGATCCGCCAGTACAACCTCGACTCGAATCTCGTGAAGGCCTACGCGGCGGACTTCTGCGGCACGGAAGCCCTCAGCGGCGCCAGTCGTGAATTGGTCGAGTCCTTCATCTCCCATCTCGCTGCCGCAGCCAAAGAGAACAGAGCTGCTCTGGTTTGCAAACTGAACTCCTACGCTCAACCGGTGGAGGCACAGCCTTGAGAAGACACATTCCCGGTCTGCATTCGGGACAGCAGGGCCTGGTCAGCAATCTCGACGGCCTATTCTTGGTCCGTGTGGAGCGGGTCTCCTATCGCTGGCATCCCCAGAAGCCCTTCCTGGCGCTGCGCTTCACCATCCTGGAACCAACCTCCTTTGAAGCACTTTCCTTCTCGGGACGCCTTTACTGTACTGACCGCGCGCTCTGGAAACTCAATTGGTTTCTCCGTGATTTTGGCTACGACACCGAACTGCTCAGTCGAGATCAGGTGGACGAAAAGGCCCTCCTGAATCTCCGAGGAGTCATCCGGACTACCTCCACCAACCTCAACGGTCGCTCCTACCAGAACCTCGAGGCGTTTGCCCCGGCAGCAGAGTGGGAGGCACTTTCCTGCGCATCGAGCAGCCAGGGCGAGAGTGGGGAGTAGCTGAGATGACCTTTAGCTACACCCAGATTGCCCATTATCTCCGCTGCCCGCGCAGCTATCGCCATCGCTACCTGGACGGCTGGCGCGAGAAAGAGACCCGGGCGGCCATGATCTTCGGCCGCTGCTTTGAAAAAGCGTTGGAGTCTTATTTTTGCGGCGACGATTGCGGCGCGGCACTCTATCGGGAGTGGCGTGCCTTCCGCGATACTCCGTTTGCATACAAAAAGGGGGAGACCTGGGATCGGTTGGTTCATCAGGGGGTGCATCTTCTCGAATGCTTTGCCCAGGACAATCGGATTCGCATTCCCCACCCGCAACAGAATCTCCAAATCAAAGTGGTGCGGGAACTTCCGAACGCAAATCAATTCATTGCCTACGTTGACGCCGTCGGTGAGCTCGATGGCCTCCATTGCCTCATGGACTGGAAGACCACAACCAGCCGTTACTCCGAGGAGCCCGCAAGGCTGCTGTCGCTCGACCCTCAGCTGATCTGCTATTCCTGGATGACGGGGATTCCCGAAGTGGCCTTAGTCGTCTTCCTGCGAAAGCACCAGCCGGAGATCCAATATCTGAGGACCTCAATTTCGGAAGAGCAACGCGCTAAGTATGGCCGGCTCGTGGGGGCAACGATCGGCCAGATCGAGGCCGCCCGGTTCCCTACCCACAGTGGGATTCGCTTCCCCCAAAACGGCTGTGTGAGCTGCGCGCATCTTGGGCTTTGCCTCGATGACCAGAAGCTGATCGATTCCAGTCTCACCCTCACACCAGGAGCGAGCGACCTTGCTTGGCTTGACGAGCTTGTGGATTGACAGGAGACCGATGGTGACTCCGGAGATCAATCGCCGGCGGGCCGTGTTTGTACTGGGCAGAATCGATGAGATTTTGTCCTGGGAGAAAACCAAGGAACAGGAAAAGGACGTGCGCTTCGTCGAGTTAGGGGAATACTTATGCGAGGTACGAGCAAAACAGTATTGGCGGCTGGAGAAATTGAAGTCGTTTGACGAATTCCTGGAGAAGCGCTTTGCCGACTCCCGCCGGAAGGCCTATTACCTCATGACCATTCACGAACATCTCACGCGCGTCCCGAAGCCGCAGCTTCGAGAGATGGGTTGGACAAAGGCGAGGGAGCTCGTCAAGGTGGCGCGCAAGGATGGAGCGGATTTCGCTTGTGCACCCTGGGTGCACAAGGCAAAGGAACTCCCGAAGGAACAATTCAAGAGGGAGGTCGAGCGACACCTGACGGGGATGGAAACGGAAGCGTGGGAGATCATCTACTTTAAGCTTTACAAGAGCCAGTTACCGGTCGTTGAAAAAGCTCTCGAAACGGCTGCCCTGATGCTGGGAACCGACAAATCACGCGGATATTGCCTGGAGATGATCTGTGCCGATTTCCTGGCCGGAGCTCGACTGCAGGACAGCGATCGGTAGAATGCCTTGCCAAGCAAGGAGTTGGTGAATTGAACATTCCCAAAACAGCGACTGTTCAGGCGATGGAGAATCCAGAGAAAACGGGATAAGCGTGCTGCGCCAGCGTAAACCCCGTCGGAGACTCGACCCCGAAAAGTATCGTGCTCTCCGCAAACAGGTTTTAGAGAGAGACGGCTGGCGCTGTCAGTCATGCGGTGCCCCAAGAGACTTGCAAGTCCACCATTTGCAATCCCGCAGCCGGTTCGGCGCCGATCGCCTGCGAAACCTTATTACTCTGTGCGCCCGATGCCATCGGCTCGAGCACCTGGGAGAGAAACACCCCTTTACACATTTTCGTGATGGAGAATCTTAAAACACGGATTCCTATGTTAGTTTTGGGGGTGCCACGTTTCTTCTGGCCACTTTCTTGGTTGGCGATTTGCTGAACTTCTTTTTGGGGTTGTTATGCAAATTGGAGAACGCCTACGCTGCTTGAGGGAACATGAGAATCTTACGCAGGATGAGGTGGCCCTGAGAGCAGGGTTGGTTCAGCGGTATATTCCGCGGATAGAAAACGGCCATGCGGTTCCAAAACTCGAAACACTGGAAAAGTGGGCACGAGCGATGCAAGTTCCTTTGTATGTTTTCTTCTATGAAACAAAAACTCCTAAGATTAGCAAACGGTTGACGAGCCGACGCATCGATTGGGCATCGAGTGGAGAAGGGGCACGCTATCTAGGAAAACTATGCCACGCTTTGGGTCGACTTAGCCAAAGCGATCTCGACCTTTTCATTTCCGTCGTTCAGCGGGTTGGGTCGAAAGAATACAGACGTTAGCGCTCAAAGAGGGAACTTCTATCAGAAGAGAAAGTAAAGCAGCATCCGTCGGAGCGGTGGCGGAAAACGGGCTGGCGACGGTCGTTTGGGGATCGTTTCTCCCAACACATTTTTCGAGCTTTAGCGACAGGTCCCCGAGAATCCAACAAGCAAACAGCCTCCAGACCGCAACGGCACAGGTGGTGACATCCTCTGGCCTGGCGATGCACGACGGACGGAGAACTCCTAGAAACCTGATCAAGGTATTGTCGTTAACGGAGAAAGCGTGCTACATGCGCCTCAGGAGAAGTTCGATGAATCTTTCGACTGACTCTTGGATTCCGATTGTCTGGAGTGACGGCAAACCGGGGATTGTCAGTCTGCGCAAAGTACTCGAGGGAGGCGGAGAAATCCGCGATCTCGCCGTCCGCGCGCACGAACGCATTGCCCTAATGCGCCTGCTCATTTGCATCGCGCAGGCAGCCCTCAACGGCCCGGTAGATTATGACGATTGGAGAGCCTGCCGGGAACGCATTGTGCCGTCAGCCCTCGCCTACCTCGATCGCTGGCGGCATGCCTTTGAACTTTTCGGTAGCGGCCAACGCTTCCTACAGGTCGCCAATCTGAAAAAGCCCAGCGGCAAAACCAAAGAGGATGAGAGCGACGAAGGCAATTCCACTAGCAAACTCGGTCTTGCGCTGGCGACGGGCCACAATGCCACGCTTTTCGACAACGCGGGTGGCTCGGAGCGCGCTTTTACACCCGCTGAGCTTGCGTTGATGTTGGTGACATTCCAGTGTTTCTCTCCCGGTGGTCGCATCGGAGTAGCGTTGTGGCATGGTAAGGAAACAGCCGGTAACGGTTCGAGCGACCACGCTCCGTGCCTATCTGGAGGAATGTTGCACGCGCTCCTCCTGGGTGACAATCTGGCCGCCACGCTGTGTAAGAATCTTTCGACCAAGCAGCGGGCAGCGGAGTTTTATGGGAAGAACTCTTGGGGCAAACCAGTTTGGGAGTGGATGCCCGAGGGACTTGGCGACAGGAAAGCCGTACAGAACGCCAACCGCACCTACTTAGGCCGCCTTGTTCCGCTGACCCGCGCGATCTGGCTCGCATCTGATTGTCGGACTCTTATCCTCGCCAATGGCTTGGAGTATGGGTCCTATGCTGAAAGTGGATGGCGTGAACCTTCCGCCACAGTTGTTATACGATCCGTTAAAGGCCAGCCCACACGAGTCGTGCTGCCAGCTTCCACTGAGAAGGCCGCTTGGCGCGAGTTACATGCCTTGACCGTCAAAGCCGTCAGCCGAAACCCTGGCGGTCCTCTCGCTCTGGAGAACACCAATTTCGACCAACAAGCTTTCGATCTCTGGGTGGGCGGCCTTGTGGCCAATAAGGCCAAGCTAGTGGATTCTACTGAGTCCGTGTTCCACATCCCTGTCGGAATGCTGAATGAGACAAGCCAGAAGGTCTACGAACAGGGCGTGAAGCTGGCAGATCTCACGGAGTTTCGCGTGATGCGTGCTATTTCGGACTATCACAAGGAGCTCGGTGACGATCTCGATCGAGCGGAGATGAAAGTCCGCCGCAGACAAATCCGGAGCTACGTCGCCGCCCAGTTTTGGACGGACCTGGAAAACGCCGTATCTAGGTTGCTGGAGGTTGCCGCCGCTCTCGAGACTCTCGGGCCCAAGTCCGAATGGCACAAGACTGCGTGGGGGCAAGCCGTCTGGCGCGCCGCCCGCGTATCGTATGAGCGCGCCTGTCCGCACGAGACACCGCGCCAGCTACGCGCTTATGCACTGGGAATGAAAATATTGTTCACTGCACCCGCCGAGCCCGGCGGAGTTGAAAAAGAAACAGAAGAAGAGGTTGAAGCATGAGTGCTAGTCAACTCGACCCGAAGGAAACCGCCGCGCGCTTGTTGGCTTATCTGCGCCGGTTCAAGAACGATCGAGGGGCGATGGCCACACTTCGTTGCGCGCTGAGTCCCAGCAAACTTCCCAAAGCTTGGCCGCTGCTGGCGCAAGTGCGCGGAATCGGCAATCCCCGCATAGAAACCATTGCTGGCCTGTTCGCTTACCATCCGGTCGAAACCCCGACCGGCAATCTCGGAAAGACCTGCCGCAGGCTCAGAGTAACGAACGAGTGGTTCGACGCCCGTTTCCGCCGCTTGCTCGTGTGCGACCGAGACCAGATTTGCGAGCGGTTACGTCCGGTGATCCTGGCCGCCAAGTCCAAAGGGATTCCGATCAACTACGAAGAACTTTTCGCTGATCTTCATTACTGGAGCAGCAATGTGAAAGCGCGCTGGGCGCGTGCATACTGGGGTGCACCCGAAAGTGAGGAATCGGCGGCACTGGTCCCATCGGAGAGCACTCCATGACTTACCTCACCCAAGCTACCCTCGATTTCGTCACCGCCTCGCGAATGCGCCTGCGCAACAGCTACGACTGGCATCAGGCCGTGTGGAAAGCCTTCCCTGGCCGTGACAATCAGCCGCGCGATTTTCTGACGCGGCTCGACCAGCGGGGGGATGGCTTCCGTCTGCTGCTCGTTTCACCGGTGCAGCCGACGCGACCCGATTGGTGTCCGGCCGCCGTGGCAAGCTGGCAAACGAAACCAATTCCTGATACTTATTTCACGCGCAGCCAATATGTGTTCCAGCTTTGCGCTAACCCGACGAAGAAAGTTTCCAAAGAACGGCCGGACGGCTCCTTGACAAAGAACGGACGGCGCGTTCCCTTGGGAAAGCGTGAGGAACTCGTGGAATGGATCAAGCGTAAGGGAGACCATGGCGGGTTCACCGTGGACGAAGCCACGTTGCGCACATTCTCCCGGGGCCGTGAATACTTCGAGAAAAACGGCCAGCCGGGCCTGCACAGTGCAGTGGAGTTTCAGGGGATGCTGACGGTGACCGATCCGGCTAAGTTTCACGAAACCTTTACGCGCGGTGTCGGCCCGGCCAAGGCGTTCGGGTTCGGCCTTTTGGTGATTGCGCCTGTCACATCATAAGGAAGGACGAAAAAAGCAGAAAGGTACCACCATGAAACTCATCGAACTCCATATCCTGCAATCGTTCCCCGTCTCGTGCCTGAATCGTGATGACGTGGGTGCGCCCAAGACAGCAACTTTTGGCGGTACCACGCGTGCCCGCATTTCCAGCCAGTGCCTGAAACGCGCTATTCGGCTGCAAGCCAAAGAACTGTGCCCTGAACTGTATGCCGGGGAACGCAGCAAGTTAATTGTCGTGCCCATAGCCGAAGTCACCAAGCGTTATGGGGCTCCAGCCAACCAGGCACTCGCGGTTTCCCAGAAGTTCTGCCACGGACTCGCAACCTTCGACGAGAGTGCTTTCAAGCAGAATGGAATCCGCAAGGTCAAGACACTTATGTTTCTCTCGCCATCCGAGCGTGAGGAAATCGGAAGAGAATTGGCTGCGATCCTCATGGAAAGCAAAGATGCAAAGACCATGGACAAGAGAATTCAGTCCGCTGCCTCCAAAGTTCGTGAGGCAAAACTGAAAGATGCCGCTGACATAGCCCTCTTTGGACGCATGGTGGCCGCTGATCACTCGCTGACTGTCGAAGGGGCTGCGATGTTCAGCCATGCTTTGTCAACTCATCGCGCGGACAACGACATCGACTTCTTTGCTGCCGTGGATGACCGTCAGCAAAACGACCCAACTGTGAAAGAAGAATCTCGGACAGCTAGCGCGATGATCGGAACGCTAGAGTTTATTTCCGCAGTCTACTACCGCTACGTTGGGCTGAATCTTGGTTTGCTCGGAGATGACCGTCACCTCGAGGCCCTCTCGGCGAAGGATCGGCGAAGAGTCGTTGACACATTTCTGCACGCCGCCGTCCTGACTATTCCAGGCGCGCGAAAAAACTCGATGAATGCGCATACCTTGCCGAGCTATGTGCTAGGTCTCGTGAAAGACAAGGGCCAGCCGCTGCAACTGATTAACGCGTTTGAAAGACCAGTGCGGTCTAGAGAGGGACTGCTGGGTGCTTCTGTTGCCGCGCTCAAGGAGCACCACGAGCAGCTAAAGAAAACCTGGGGCATCAAGCCGTCTTTAGAAATCGCCATACCCGACAAGCCGCTTGACCAATTCTGTGCGGAGATTCTGAGCTATGTCTGACACTGCAAGCCTCGCCCTGCTTCTGGACGGCCCGCTGCAATCGTGGGGCTTAGCAAGCCGGTTCCAGCGGCGGACGACTGGGTTGTACCCGACCAAGAGCGGCGTTATTGGCTTGCTCAGCGCGGCCATGGGACTAGCGAAAGGGTCGCCAGAAGAGGCTGAATGGTTACCCAAGATGTCCGCCCTGAAGATGACGAGTATCGTCATCCCGCGCAATGTACCAGAGGCTGACGGGCCGTTGCCTGTTCGTCGCCTTGAAGACTACCACACCGTGCTCGAGACTCGGCGTGCCAGCGGCGCAATGAACAAAGATGCTGTTGTGACACGCCGCCAATATCTGCTCGAAGCACGTTTTGGCGTGATCCTCGCCGGGGACCGGTCTGTGCTGGAGCGCGTTGCGGCTGCTCTGCAAGACCCGATCTGGGGAGTCTGGTTAGGACGCAAGAGCTGCATCCCGTCTGCGCCGCTGTTTGTAGCGTTGTGCAAGACCCAAGACGCCGCGTGGAAAGCGCTCTTGCGAGTCTCCAAACTGCGGGAGGATACACTCATGGAAACATTCACCACCGTTACCGAAATGAAGCACTTCGCGGAAGCCACGGACTCCATTAACGACCAGCCAGTGAGCTTTGGAGACGGCACCAGTAGCGGCTCGGACATGCGCCAGTTCGCTGTCCGCCGTATCGCGGTGAAACTCGGCATTCGACAGTCATGACTCGGCATGCGCTATTGTCATTATGGCAATCTCTGAAAGACCGCCGTTGGAGACGCTTACGCCAGCGAAAGATCGCTGGACGCCGAGTCCATTCGAACACGGCCGACTTGAAGTTGATGATTCCAGCATTACGTGGATCACTGCGAACCGGATGGTGTCCCGCCTGCCAGTTGCGGCAGTATCGGCAACTTTGCTCGGGCCAGGCAGAAAGGTCACGTACCGCCATGAAAGCCTGTGCAGATTCCAATACGCCCCTTTGCTGGATCGGTGAAGATGGGATGCGGTTCTACAGGTTCGGCATCGCGCCCAATCTCGACAACGTGATGCCCCACAAAAATGCTGCTTGGGCTGACAAGTAGAAGCGCACGGAGATCGCCTGCTTCATGTTTGCACACTGGTTCCCGGACGTGGATGTCCAAAGATATTCCATGACCGAGTTGCGCGACATTGAAGTGGGTGGCCTGTGGATGATGTCCGAGGAAAGGGACGAGGAGACAACAACTACATGAATCTGAGTGTCTGGTTTCACTCTGTTCCATAAGCTAAGTGCTTTAAGATCCAGAGTCCTCCCCACACGCGTGGGGATGGTCCGCAGCCCTCTGAAAAAGGATTAGCGCGAGTGTGCTTCTCCCCACATGCGTGGGGATGGTCCGTATGTTTTTCTTGCCATTGATGAACCTATGGCGTCTTCCCCACACACGTGGGGATGGTCCGTTCGCTTGTGAAGAAGAAAGAAAAGCGTTCATCTCCCACGCCCTGCTTCCCCTCTTCCGCCGCCTTTATGAACCCGACAATGCACTAGATACTCGACAGCGCTTGACAAATCAATTTGTGCGTCCTACTATAACAGGACAGATATATTCACATAGTGCTGTTATAGAAGGACAATAATAACTAAGTGTCCTGCTTTGACAGGACGCAAAGATTATGAATGTCCTAATATAGCAGGACAGAGAGCCGTAGATGAGAGACGACTTCAGAGATCTTCGATTGAGCCAACTGACTCGCAGTCTATCTGCTTTCGAGGCAGCTAGGCAGGAAGCGCGTCCGCAGCGTGGTTGGCTCCGAGCTATTCGTGAAGGGCTGGGTCTGAGTCTCGAAGACGTGGGAAAGAAGCTGGGACAATCTCGGCGGCGCATTCAAGAGTTCGAAAAAGCTGAATCGAAGGACCGAATTACGCTACGGAGCCTGCGGCGCGTGGCCGCCGCACTGGATTGCGAGTTGGTGTATGCCATCGTCCCAAAATCAGGCACGATCACCGAACTAGCTGAGCGACGCGCACGTGCCCAAGCCACAGAAGACGTTCTCGATGTCGAGCACACAATGGCTCTCGAAAACCAAGCAACGGGAAACGTTAAGGAATTGATTGAGGAAGAGACAAAACGCCGACTCAAGAAGCAATGAGCACAATCCCCAATCTGAATGAGACTCCGGGGAATACACCGCTTCACCCGGACGATGCGGCACAGTTAATTCCAAACCTTGCGAGCAGAAGAGAGTTGGACGAGTGGGAACGAACAAATATTCTTGTAGCGCAGAGGTGGGCCTTCAATTCCAGGGTCATGAGTAGTAGAGATCCTCTGGATGAGCTCTATTTGCGAGAACTTCATCGACGAATGTTTGATGAGACTTGGAAATGGGCCGGTAAGTACAGAATAAGAGATGTGAATATCGGCTGTCCCTGCGCTGAAATCTATCAGCGAATTCCAGCCCTCCTGGGCAATGCTCGGTTCTGGATAGAAAACAACACTTTCGAAATCGACGAAATCGCAGTTCGCTTTCATCACCAGTTGGTCTCAGAGATACATGCTTTCCCTAATGGAAACGAGAGGCACGCAAGACTCCTGGCTAATGTTTTGGCCACGAAGCACGGACGGCCTAGATTCACATGGGGCCGAGCCAATCTTGTGAATACCGGGCCGCCGCGCGACACGTATTTAGAGGCTCTGCGCGTTCTTGACGCTGACTTCAAGAACATCCGACCACTACTAGAATTTGCACGATCCTGATCCATCGTCAACCATGCCGATCACCATCTCCATGGTCGCCATCGTTATCGCCGTCAACATCGTCATCATGATCGTTATCGTGGCAGTCGTCGGCTTCCAGCGACTTATCAAATTCTTGTAAACGCCGGAGCAAAAATAGACTGCCATGCCGGATAGCTGATGGTAAGGCGATTTATCACCTCGGTAAGCACAGACACCTGCTGTTGACATCTCTGAATCCGAAACCATCAAAAGCGAATCTTGCCCCGCTAGCGCTTGTAACCAATCTTTCTCAACAGATCGTGCCGCCAAGTGATATCCGCCTGCCCCTCGACACCTTTCGGGGAACTCCCATCAATCACGCCGAGCACACCCCGGCCTTGCTCGCTCTGTGCCACGACGATTTCCACCGGGTTTGCCGTCGCACAGAAGATCGCGCACACCTCGGGCACGTTGCGGATGGCATTCAATATGTTGATGGGGTACGCATTTTGAATGAGCAGCACGAAAGTGTGCCCACAGCCCAGCGCTTGAGCGTTGCGAATGGCGATATCGCGAAGCCCTTCCTCATTCCCATCTGCCCGCGTCAAACACGCCCCGGAACTCTCGTTGAATGCCAATCCAAACTTGGCTTGCGGCACGGTCGTGCACACCGCTTCGAACAAATCCTCCACCGTCTTAATGAAATGCGATTGGCCGACAATGATGTTGGCATCCGCAGGAAATTCCATGCGAACGGTTTTGATCTCGAGCATGACTCCTCCGATTCTATCCGCAGCAAAATACTCAGGCACCTCGCTTGCGTTCAACCCGCACTCGCTCGCTGTAGTGTCCTGTCCTCACTTCAACCCGCACCACTTCGCCTCGGCCGATGAACATCGGCACTTGAACGCTAAGGCCGTTCTCGAGCTTGGCCTCTTTCCATGCCGTTTCCTGCTGTGCGTGCGCCGGTGGTGCTGTTTCGGCAACACGGACTTCGGCCACCTCGGGGAAGGCCACACGGAGTGGCTCGCCCGCAAAGAACTCCACGGGCAAGTGCATCCCCGGCTGCAAGAATTTTTCTGCAGGTCCCAGAACGCCCCTAGGCACTTCCCATTGCTCAAAGGTCTGCGGGCTCATGAATGTGCATGCATCCCCCGCGCCGAACACGAATTCCAGTATGCGCCGCTCGAGTTGCACCTCTTCGAGGCGCTCTTGCGGGCGGAAGTGCGGCTCCCAGATGTGGCCGGTTCTCACATTGCTCAGCTTGGTCTTGATGACCCCGCCCAATTTCGCCGCTCCAGCCTTCGATTCCGCCTCGAGAACACGATAGATCTGCCCCTCGATCCGAATGACCATTCCCTCTTTTAGGTCCGCCGCGAGAAACATGGAATTCCCTTCAAAAATACACGCTCTGCTCTCTTCTAAAGCTGACCCTCCTCCCATTCAATGCTAGAAATCAGCGTCACATCGCCCAAATCGGCTGACCGAATGAGCCGCTCTCCAGCATTTCGGCAGGGACGGGATCGTCGGCACCTTGGTTTTCCCAAGCGCAGTCCCCGTCAAATGAGTTTCTCATTCGCGCTCGAGAAGCTCCTCCATGAACCGCTGCATGCGCCGGTACTGTGAGCCTTTCCAGTAGATTCGTTCACAGCCCGGGCACACATGAAACTCTTCGTAGTATTGCTCTGTCTTCGGCGGTAGCCGATCGCTGATCAAATCCTTTTGCGTTGGCCGCAACAAAGAGTTGCAATGTACGCACCTAGAGAATGGCGCAATTGCGCCCGAAAGATCGAAGCGCTGCAACACCTCTTCGAGTTGCTCGCGAGAATTTGTCGCCCGCACACAGTAACCCCGGGTTACCACGTTTCGTTTGAGTAATCCGCGATCTCTCGTGAGCAGAATCCGCCTCTCTTTGGAGGAGATCGTCGCCAACTCTTCATCCTGAGTATCGTCGCGGTATTTGGTGTCGAATCCCAGCATCCGCAGATAGCGGACGAGCCGCCCGAGATGCGTATCCGCGACAAATCGCGACTCGCGCAGCGGCTGCGGCCGGCAGCGCACTAGCGCCGAGATATCGATGGATTCGAAGACGGGGTAGACGCTGATTCTGTCTCCATTCCGCAAGCGGTAGGTAAAATCCTCCGGCTCGCTGTTCACCAGGATGAGGTCCACTTCCGTATGCGGCACGCCGAGCGTTTCGATCATGTCTTTGATGGAGCCGCTCACCTCGAATGCGTAGGGAGTCGCCCCTCCCCTCCTCCACGGCGCCAGAAAGTCGTTCAGCTCCGCATAGAAACGCACGTCCACTTGCTTCCGCATGAGGCCATTCTAGCTCCCCTCGAAACGCGCCCACCAGAGCCGTCGGCGAGCCTCTCATTCCTGTCATGGTGGCCGTCTGGATCATCGTTGTTGCAAACGAAAGCTTCTCTTTGAGGGTGCCGGGCTTCAGACCTTGCACTTCGGAGACTTTTCTCCAGTGTCCCGAGCGACTTCGTTGGCGCTGGGCGGAGCCTCCACGCGCATTCCATCAAGAGCCAAAAAGTCTGTGTTATAGGGTTTTGGCTCCCACATACAACCCTACGCACACCCACTCCATTCTTATCAAGCGGAACATCTAGGTGCCCACCCGGCCGAAGCCATCATTCGACACTCTATAAGGACGGCTATGCAAATTTCGTTCCGTGCACTTGGACAAAAAGGGACACTCTTCGCTGGTTGGTTGGCGACATTCTCTTTCTTCACTATGACGTTGCTGGCTCAGGCACCCGAAGCGCGAATTACAACGGAAATTGACAACTCCGAACGTACAGCAATCCAGGGCACCCATCCACCGATGGCGAGGCCGGAAAACGATGCTGGCCGAGTACCGGCGGGAACCAAGCTCCAGGGCATCAGCATGGTCTTCAGCCGCTCCGCCACCCAAGAGGCTGATCTACAAGCATTGATCGCCGCGCAGCAGAATCCAGGTTCGCTGCTCTATCACCAATGGCTTACCCCAGACGAATTCGCCGCCCGCTTCGGACTAGCCGACGCCGATATCTCCAAGGCACAGCTTTGGCTCCAACAGCAGGGCTTTTCGATTGAGGACATTTCGCGCAGCAAGAATCGAATCGCCTTTTCGGGCACAGTGGAACAGGCCGAAGCAGCCTTCGGTGCGGAGCTGCACTACTACACGATGAATGGCAAAAAGGAGTACGCTCCCGCGGCGGATATCAGCGTCCCAACAGCACTTTCTTCGGTGGTGCAGACGGTCACAAGTCTCTCGACGTTTCGGCCCAAACCGCACGTCAAGTTCAGGACGCCACAGCGGGCCCCGAAGGCTGACTTCACCTCAGGCCAAACCGGCGACCACTTTTTGACGCCGGGAGACATTGCCACCATCTACGACATCAAGGCCGCGTATAGCGCGGGCTATACCGGGACGGGGCAGTCGATGGCAGTCGTCGGCCAGTCGTCGATTGTGCTATCGGATATTGAAAATTTTGAGAGCGCCGCCGGGCTGACGAAAAAGGACCCCACGCTGGTGCTGGTGCCGAATTCGGGAACCGCCGCCATCGTATCCGGCGACGAAGCCGAGTCGGATCTCGACCTGGAATACTCAAGCACGATCGCCCAAGGCGCTTCGATCTATTTCGTGTATGTGGGCAACAACCCCAACTACAGTGTGTGGGACTCCATCAGCTACGCGGTCGATAACCGGACTGCGCCCGTCATTGGTACCAGCTATGGCGAGTGCGAGGCCCAGCTCAGCTCGAGCGAATACTCGACTCTCAACGGCACCCTGGAGCAAGCAGCATCCCAGGGCCAGTCCGTGGTCTCTGCCGCGGGTGACGACGGGTCCACCGACTGCTATGGAACCACCGGCCTGACGAAGGCGCAGCAGGAGGCATTGGCCGTTGATTTCCCCGCCAGCAGTCAGTATGCGACCGGCATGGGTGGCAGCGAGTTTCCCGCCGCCGATGTTTCCTCTTCGAACACCAACTACTGGGAATCCGCCAGCGGCAGCGACGTCATCAGCTCTGCTCTCTCTTATATTCCAGAGCAGGTCTGGAACGATGATTCCTCTTCGGAAGGTCTCTCCTCTGGCGGCGGAGGCGTGAGCACACTAACATCCAGGCCCAGTTGGCAAACAGGCGTAACCGGCATCCCCTCCGGCAGCTACCGATTGGTGCCAGATATCTCGTTGACCGCCTCGCCCAACAATGCTGGCTTCCTCTATTGTTCGAGCGATTCCAAATCGACAGGGGTTACTGGGAGTTGCTCGAACGGGTTTCGCGATAGCAGCGACACCTATCTCACGGTGGCCGGAGGCACCAGTTTCGACGTACCCATTTTCGCGGGAATGGTAGCCATCATTAATCAAAAGCTGAATTCGACCGGGCAGGGCGTCGTCAACCCCACGCTGTACAAGCTGGCCGCAGACCCCACCACTTATGCCTCGGCCTTCCATGACATCACCAGCGTCAGCAACGAATGCACCGCCGGCTCAGCCTACTGCTCAACGGTTGGCGCGTCCGAGTACCCCGCCACGACTGGCTATGATGAGGCTTCCGGCCTGGGCTCAGTCGACTTCTACAACTTGCTGCTGGCGTGGCCGACATCAGGTTCCTCACTGGTGGCCACAACGACTACACCATCGGCAGCGACCACTACGCCTGGGTCCGGGGCGAGCGACGTCATCACCATTAAGGTGGCGTCCGCTTCCAGATCAAGCACCGCCACGCCCACCGGCACTTTGACCATGGTCGTAGATGGCACCACCGAGACTTCTTCCTTGGCCCTGTCCGGCGGCTCCGCCACCTACACTTTTTCTTCCACAATCACAGGGTCGCATACCATAACCGCAACCTACTCCGGTGATTCCACATACCGGTCTTCCACCGGTACCCTGACCTTGACGGTCGGCAGTGCTCCCAAAAGCTTCATCCTGACTGCGACGAACACCACAGTTTCTGCTGGCAGTTCAGGCACTTCGGCCATCACCATCACACCGCAGAACGGCTACACCGGCACCATTGCGTGGAGTGTCTCCAGCAGTCCCTCTATTTCGAATGCGTGCTTCTCTTTGCCCGATGCTACTGTCTCCGGCAGCAGCACTGTTACTGCAACGCTGACCATCCACACCAGCGCCTCGGCGTGCACGAGCGCCGCGGTTACCGGGACGCGCGGCAATAAGCGCAAGTCCATTGGCACAACTCCGGTCGCCTCCCGGAAGGACATCCCCCCGCTGTCCACCTTGCACACAACACAGGCCAGCTTGGCCCTGGCAGGACTGCTATTCGTCGGGCTGCTGGGCTTCCGTTCCGGCAAGCTGGGCACGTTTTCTGGAGTTTTCTTTTTGCTGGTGGTTGGCTTGACGATGTGGGGTTGCGGTAGCGGAGGATCGTCATCATCCCCGTCGGCGAGCACGCCAAACGCAGCCACGGGAACCTACACCCTGACCGTAGTCGGCACGGATACTACCTCGTCCTCTATCACGGCGTCGACCACCATGACGCTGACGATTGACTAACCCGGCCAGACAGATTGCTACCCAACGCGCCATGACCCAGGATTTGTCTGGGGAAATTGAGCCAGGAACCTCCAGTCCTGCTGCAAGGCTCATGAGGCCGGAGGGAACCACGATTGATGCCGAAGAACCCTGCGAGAAGGCCGCTTCTGCCACAGTTCGCTTCGAATTTAAATTCCACGCCCAGCCCGAACGTTGGAGCGAGGAGTACACAACCGCTCTATAGAGGTGTCAATCCAGCAAACTGTGTAAAGTTGAATGAACATGTTTACGTTCTAGAGAACATAGCGTAGAGTGAATATTGCTAGTATAGTATGGTTACTTATCTTTACTAGACATCAACGAGGGCACCATGGATATAGCAGAGAGGCTCCGGCAATTGAGGGAAGCCAAAAAGCTTTCTCAGGGAGACATTGAGAGGCGGACGGGACTGCTTCGGTGTTACATCTCACGCGTAGAAAATGCCCACACGGTCCCGTCTATCGAGACGCTCGAAAAGATTTCTCGGGCATTAAAAGTGCCAATGTACCAACTTTTTTATGATGGACAAGAATTACCCGAGGTTCCACTTTTCTCCGACAATGGAAAAGAAGACTGGGCCACTCAACGAAAGGGCCATATACTGTTCATGAAGTTGCGCAGCGCGTTGAGTCGCACCAGCGCAAGGGAGAGGAGTCTCCTGCTTCAATTGGCCACAAAGATGGCCTGTGCGAACCGGAAGACACGCCGATGAAGCCAATCCCCCTGTTCTGAACAGCTATCTGGAAGTAATCCAGTCTCCGTATGCCCTGGCGAGCAGATCGATCTTCACAAGCCACGGCTCTGATATGAAAGCTCTTTCCTTCCTCCGGGACCAAATCCTCGGGACGGTCATCGAGCTGCGGCGACAACCGAGGCAATCTATAGCAACACGAATCGCGTTGACCAAATTGCCCAATTCATGGGCGATTCGTCTTTCGTTGGGCTGTCAGGGGTTGAGCAAAGCCAGGTACGGGCGTAGGATTGCTCCCATCAGGTCCCAACGAGACTTGATGGGAGGTGCTCCATGCCATTCAACTTCATAACCCTGTCAAGAGTGGATATGCCCGTAAGCCAAGCCGAAGGCCTGAAAATTCTGGAACGCGATCAATTCTGCTGCAAGTACTGCGGATTGGATGGGAGGGCTAGCTTTGATAACGCGCTGGTCATGTCCGTTGATTTCATTATGCCTCGCGCGCACAAGGGCAAGAAGGATCCTGCCAACCTGGTAGCCTGCTGCCGTCCGTGCAACATGATCAAAGGCAAGCGGGTCTACAAGAACTTCGAGGATGCCAAGAAATATGTGCTCGCGCGGCGCGAAGCGATGCGCCAGACCTGGGAAACCAAGCGCTCCCGCCCGGCGGCAAAAACGGCTTCCACTTAATACGTTTCGAACCGGCGCTGACAGGACACCACTCGGCAAGAATGGCGGTGCAAGGGCAATCTGCTGATCGCCTAGACGGTTTCCAGGCCGACTTCTCCTTCTTGTTTGGAGCCAGCTTGGCCGACCCAGACCACGCTGCAGCGCTCGGAGCTGGGCCCGTCTTCATCGAGGATAAGTTCGATCACTTGGCCGCGCCTAAGGTGGAAAGTTCCGCGCAGCCTGAATCCGTCTTTCGAGGAATCGAAGATGAGGCAGGGGAGCCTCTTCTGGTCGCGGGCCAGATTGATTACCAGGCTGGCGCGCCTCTTCGACATCACCCGCTTCGAGCGGCGGCCTTCGGGGAGAGGAAAGCTGGGCATTCTTTCACCGCCTAGCTTGCGAGTAGTCATGTTACACCCGGATTAGCTTCATTGAAATACGGCGTATCGCGCCGCTCAAAATGTAACCGAAAGGGACAACGTCGCGCCATTTAAGGGGAGATGTGGACTATGAAGCCATTCTCGCAGTGTGCCTCCCCTTCGGGTGGCTTTTGCAGAGCTTCCAACAGCTGAATGAAATCAAAACGCTGCTATTGCGAAGGACTCAGTTCTGACAAATGACGTCATCGTCTGAACCGCGGCTCTGCCCGGTCTCATAGACCTTGCGATTCAGAAGTTCCGGCAACCTAGGGACAGCGGGCATGGATATGCTTGCGCTATCAGAGGCCATTCAGTTTTGCGAGTTAGTGGATGGACAAGTAAGAGGCAAAGAACCCATCCTCGGTCAATCGGTTTTTATCAGCCCATGGTGGATTGCGTGGAGTGCGAGTTCGAGGCGGTCAGAAACTCCAAGCTTGTCAAAAATGTTATGCAAATGATTCTTTACGGTCGCTTCGCTAATGAAAAGCTTTTCACCGATTTCCTTGTTACGAAAGCCCTGGGCCACGAGCTGGACAATCTCCTTCTCGCGTTCACTGAGAAGATGTTTTTCGCGGCGCGACCCGGCTTCAGAAGACTTGGAAAAAGCTTCCATCACTTCAGCGGTCATGCGGTTATCCAGCCAGATTTCTCCGGCATGAACGTGGTGAATACTTTTCACGAGAAGGTCAGTAGCGGATTGTTTCAAGACGACGCCGCGTGCCCCCAAGCGCATAGCACGAAAAACATCGCGGTCGTCCTCTGCGGCAGTCAGGACCACAACGCGAGTCAGCAGCGTATCGAAATTTACCTCTTCAAGTACAGCAAGCCCGCTCTTATCGGGCATGCGTAGGTCGAGTAGAAGAATATCGGGCTTCAACTTGGCGAGGAGCTGGATGCACTCTTCGCCGTTTTGGGCTTCACCAACAATGGTGACCCCTTGGTCGGCATCTAGAAGTTTGCGAAGGCCATCGCGAAAGACCGCGTGGTCGTCGGCAATCAAAACTGTAATTGCTGGCCGCTGTTTTGACATGACATGAGAAGAATTGCCCTAGTTTCGGGTTGATTTTTTAACTATACCGCATCCTACGCTCCTTTTTTAAAGATACCGATCTGGCGCGACTACGCGAAGGGCAAAGCATGTTTAACTTCATGCTTCTCGGGGGACAAATCGTCTATACAGGCAAAAATATCCCTGCTGCCCATGCGCACGTAAGGGCATAGGGTTATCCGAAGATGTTCTTGACATGTCCTCGAATGCGTTAAGACTTTTTCTGTGGGACCTTGGCACCTTTTTTGCGTGCCTCTGACAGGCCAATGGCAATCGCTTGTTTCCGGCTGGTTACTTTGCCTCCTTTACCTCCTTTGCCCGAGCGAAGTGTCCCGCGCTTTTCTCGGTGCATGGCGCTCTTCACGCTTTTGCCAGCAGCCTTCCCGTATCTTGCCATCGCATTCCTCGTTCTAAACGTTGCGGGTCCATTCAGGAGGACTTAGCCTTTGCTTTTGCCGAGTCGCCTGAACGGTAGGACCGCGTAAACTCATCGACCTGCTTCTCCGCAGCGTCCTTCGCAATTCCATAGCGTTCCTGGATCTTGCCTACAAGCTGCTCCTTTTTGCCATTTATCGTAGTCAAGTCGTCATCAGTCAACTTTCCCCACTTCTCTTTTACTTTGCCCATCGATTGCTTCCACTTGCCTTCAATTTGGTCCCAGTTCATCTCGAACCTCCTCTGGATAGAATGGCCGACGCGTACTTCCTGCTGCAGTCGCAGTCAGAGATACCATCGCCAATCCTCCAATAAAATTCCGTCTGTCCATCCCGTTAGGGCTCATGCGCTGGTCTGAGCTTGAAACCCGAATTACGCTAATGCGATTCACAATGCCGCGTCTGTTCAACATTGCACACTTCCAAAATCAAAGAAAGACAGCCGTGTTGTGTATGAATGCTCTGCAAACTCGGGCGGGTGGCCGACAGGTTAACGGGTGGAAAGTCTTTTGCCCGCCATGGACTTTAGCGGATGTTTCGCCCAACTCCCGATTAACGCTAGTGCTTTATCGGATGCGCGTTTTCACTGAGGCGCAGAATTGGGCAGGGTGTTCCGCGCGCGTTCGATAAAGCCGTTAGAACGTGGCCGCCCGGTTTGCGGCGGGCGCGGGTGTTATGCAAATTCAATGGTGGGAAGGAGCGGCGTCGAGGTGTGCCACGGCCGAGCGCGAGGGTGCAGCACGTGACACCGGGCGTGCGGAAGCTGGTTAGGGTGAAAAAGTATGATGAAGAAGGTGGTTGAAGAAGTTGAAAGAAGAGAGCTATCCGACGGCAAGGCGGAGAAGTGCGGACCGTGCCGAGGCACGCGAAGAATACGAATTAGAGAGAGTGGTTTCATGCTGCAGCAGTGACCACTGGCGGAGAGCGAAGTTGGATTTCGGCAGCCGTAAGTCGCTCGATGACTTTCATCGGGCCAGCACACTTGGGGCAGTGCCAGAGATCGGACGAGTCTTTGGTGGAGGAGACGTTTTGTTCAGCTTGCGGCTGTTGTTCCGAGCCAAGAAGTTGAAAGCAAAGCGGTAGGAGAGTGGCACGCCGCCGGTTGGCCAGGAAGCCGAAGTTGCGGATGCGCACGAAGCCTTGCGGAAGGATATGCAGTAGGAAGCGGCGCAAGAACTTGTCGAGCGATAGGGCCATGAGTCTCTGTTCGTTGTTGTGGGCCGAATCGCGCCAGCGAAAGGTGACCTGGCCATCGGCAAAGGAGACCAGACGATGATTGGAGATAGCCACGCGATGGGTGTAGCGGCCCAGATATTGGAGTACATATTGGGGGCCACCGAAGGGGCGTTTCAAGTACACCACCCAGTCTTGTCGGAACAGAGGCCGTAGCCAGGCGGCGAAGATCTTGGGCTGAGCGAGGAGTGCCAAGTCTCCTTGGAGATTGAGCCGGCCATCACGGAAGGCCTGCTCGAGAGCGTCGACGAACTTTCCGCGGAAGACTTCCCGCAGCACCTCCTTGGGAAGAAAGTAGTTTTTTCGTGAGTGAACCCAGTGGGTGTGATCGAGCGAAAGGCCGCCGGCGGGAACGACACAATGGACATGCGGGTGAAGGCTGAGTTTTTGGCTCCAGGTGTGCAACACACTGAAGAATCCAATTTCAGCGCCCAGGCGTAACGGGTTGCGGGCAACTTCCAGAAGAGTTTCCGCACTGCTATGGAACAAGAGATCGTAGAGGAGCTTCTTGTTCTGCAATACCAGTGGCGCCAACCTGCGGGGGAGTGTGAAGACCACGTGCGCGTAGCGTGTTGGAAGAAGTTCTCGTTGACGCGCGGCGATCCAGCGTTCCCGGGCAGCGATCTGGCACTTCGGGCAATGGCGATCACGACAGCTGTTGAACGAGATGGCACGATGTCCACAGCGGGTGCATTCATCGAGATGTCCGCCGAGTGCGGCGGTACGACACCGCGCAATGGCCCGCAGCACTTTGACATGCTTCCAGCGCATCCACTGGCGGCTTCGTTCGATGAATGCTTCTCCCGCAGCGCGGATGAGATCGCCCACCTCAAGAGGCGGCCGGCTCATCTAGTCCTCCTGCGGTGACCTGTCTTTGAGCTTCAGTAAGTCCAACGGGCTGGCGGTTGCCTTCAAGTGACGTTGGGAGAGGTGCAGGTAGCGGGTGGTCTCCTTCAGATCTCCATGGCCTAACAGAATCTGAATGGTTCGCAGATCGGCACCAGCCTCGAGTAGATGCGTGGCAAAGCAGTGACGAAGCGTGTGAGGATGGACGCCTTTGTCGATGCTCGCTCTCTTGGCGGCGTTATGACACGCATGCCAAACCGTTTTCGTATCGATTGGCCGATCCCCGCTGTGGTGGCGGTTGCCGGGAAAGAGCCACACACTGGGTTTTCCCCGCAAGCGGTGGCAATGTGCTTGGAGTTCTTCGAGTAGCATTGGACTGAGCATGACGTCGCGATCTTTGCGGCCCTTGCCGCCCTGGATGTGAATCACCATGCGCTTGTCGTCGACATCGCTGACCTTCAAATGCGTCAGCTCGGCACAGCGCGCGCCGGTGGCGTAGAGCGTCATCAGTAGCGTCCGATGGAAAGAAGAGCAGGCCGCATCGATGAGCTGAGTAACTTCTTCCTGGCTGAGGATCGCCGGCAAGCGATGCGTCCTTTTTGGATAAGGAGTGTCGGCGACGCTCCAAGCCCTTCTTAGCGTCTTGGTGTAGAAGAATCGCAGGGCCGCCAGACGGATCGTAACCGTGCCCGATGACAACTTCCGTTTTTGAAACAGCTCGGCCTGGTATTCACGAATGTGCCGAGGACCCAAGCGGTCCGGCGGACAGTTGAATCGTCGAGCAAAATCTTCGACGGTGCGGATCTAATAACGTATGGTATGTTCAGAGTAATTACGACGCTGGAGTTCTTCCAGCATCAGTTTACGTAGATGGGTCACGGGGACCTCCTGTGACCCAAACTTATCTTAGCTCTGAGGCAACCACCGCTCCGTTCATCCCACGCGAAGCGTCCGCCGCCGGGCGGCTACGTTCTAACGCGCTATCCGTAGAAGTGGCCGCACTCGCGGTGTCCCTAGTTGGAGATCAGCGGACAGTTAGCACTGAATTGCAGCAGTGAGGGCAATGGGTGCTCCGGGACTCCGGTGGTAGGATTTCGGTTTGCGAAGACTGAAAACTTACCGCAAGGAGAAGAACCATGAGCGCTCGGGAAAAACTTATCAAGGCTCGGCTGGGAATGCTAGCCCTGGCCGAAGAGTTGCAGAACATCTCGCTGGTCTGCCGCAAGGCCGGCATCTCCCGCAGTCACTTCTACGAGATCCAGGAGGCCTACGAGAAGTGGGGGCTGAGGGGCTAGCCCCTCAGCCGCGGCCTCAGCCGCGGCGCAAACCGCGCATGCCCAACCAGACGCCGCCGGAGCTGGAAGCGAAGATCCTGGAGATGACCGAGCAGTATCCCGCCTACAGCTACATCCGCATCAGCCAGCAGTCGAAACTCGTCGGCATCGGAGCTTCGCCGGCGGCGGTGCGCGATGTGTGGCAGCGGCACGGACTGGTGGTGCGTTACCAGCGTCTCTTGTGGCTGGAGCGCAAGAGTGCCGAACTCGGCGGTGTGCTGACCGAAGCGCAGATGCGCCTG
This sequence comes from Terriglobia bacterium, assembly GCA_049514855.1. Lineage (GTDB taxonomy): Bacteria > Acidobacteriota > Terriglobia > UBA7540 > UBA7540 > CAVROP01. Next base: position 2,499 of record JBEKUR010000043.1, on the reverse strand, counting down.
TTGCGCAAGGCACGCGGGCGGCTGGTCGATCCCGAGCAACACATCAAAGCGCCGCATCCCGGGCACCTGTTGTGCCAGGACACCTACTTTGTGGGCACCATCAAGGGCGTGGGGAAAACCTACTAGCAGACGGTGATCGATGCGCATTCTTCACACGTCTTCGCCAAACTCTATCTGTCGAAGGTTCCGATGACGGCGGTGGATGTGCTGAACGATCGCGTGCTGCCTTTCTACGAAGAGCACAACGTCGAGATCGACGTTCTACGAATCGCTGGAACAGTTGCAACGCGACCTGGACGAGTATCTGGCGTTTTACAATCGCGAGCGCGCTCACCAGGACGATCGCACCCAGGGCCGCACGCCGTTCCAGACTTTTTTAGAAGGGCTTAAACAAATGCGCCGAGAGGAGGTGAAACCCGAAGCAGCTTAGTTTACAATCCGCGCCACCGGTCTCCCGGTGTCCGCGAGTCTCCAGCTAAATACAGCTTAGCGGCTTCCCTGTGATGGCGTGCCGCATGTTCGTGATGCTCTGCTGCCTTGTGATGATGCTCTGCTGCCTTCTTTGACATGACTTCCCTCCTATCGGTTGCCATCAATGCAACCAAGTGAAATCCGCGACAACGAGTGGACTGTCACACTCGATTGTTGCCCTATTGTTACCGTCGAATAACAAAGAAATAAATGAGGAATCCTCTTGCTGACTCTCATCAGAAAGCCAGTTTCCGGTCAGCGCATTCCACTTCCAGTGGATTATTTTCGAGTGCGCCGTCATGCCACCCGCAATCGCGGATTCGCTCCTGCCGAATCTCCGCTGCACCGGGTCCGACGGCCTTGTTACATCGAGAGAAGACGGCCGAAAAACGACCTGTAGCGGCGCAGTGCAAGACGGAGATCCTCGGTCGAGACATCATCGCCGCGATCCCATTGGCCCTCCAGTCTCGTTCTTTCAGCCGCGAACATTTCAGCCAGGCGCTTCATCGTTACCGCGACAAGATTATCTGCCTGCTCTACCGCCCGTCGAGGCTCGTCAACAAAACTCACTTGGAGCGCATCCCATCGGGCGCGAAAATCCTTCGTCTCTTCGGGCGAAAAGAGCGGCGCCGCCTGCTCGTCAATAGCCGGAGCGGTTGCGGCTCCGGCGGATGAAGCGCCGCCAACGTTGAAGCTTGAAGCAGCGACGGCTCGCACCTCCGGTTGCGCGCCAACACTAGCCAAAGTCGCAGTCGTCAGCCCTACATCCTTCTCTTCTTCTTTTATATTGTTTGCTTCGTTCATTGGATTGCCTCCTCTTTGTGTTTTGCACTCCCGACGACCTAACACACCTTTTTCCCCTTCTGAACTATCAAAGCCAAAAACGTACCGTTGTTCGAAGCGATTCAACTTCTAAACCGACGCGTGGCCGTCCGTCACGGGGACAGTGGTTCTCACCGGATCTGGCGTTGACCAACGTTCTACATGCTTGCTCAGCTGCGTCGGACGAAATGCACCACAAGTATTATGATGCCCAAAACCAGGACAACGTGAATGAAAGCGTTGGTTACGTGAAATGCAAAAAAACCAAGCAACCAAAGAACGATCAGAATGGCGGCGATTATCCCAAGCATATTTTCATCTCCTTTCTTCTGAGTGCGAGAACATGTGCGACCTCGTTCTTCCGAACTGCGCTGAGGCCTCTTCCTGTGCGGGAGAACACTGAACGGACATTAGATTAGCCACAGAGAAGAAGGTCGTCTGTACCGTTGTGAACACTTACGCATTGTGATTTTACATTCAATGTTCCACGTGATTGCAGAATCGCGGGCTGCGTGCCGGTCCGGATGGATGGTGGCGGTCGACGTGGCACAGACGTTTTCAAAGCCTTAGCCAGTGGCGCGATTGCAGTCCTTATTGGTCGCCGCAATCAACCCCTTTGCTGACCGCTTCCTGCTATACCAGGATCCCGGAAAATCCCCTGCCCATTTCAGCACCTGTTCACGAGAGCTAATGAACGTGATTACAGCATGGAGCGCCTTCTCCCGATCGAAGAGGTTAAGACTTTGGTTCTCACGCAGTTGAGCCTGCCGCTCGTCCAACTGTTGAGTCTCCGGTCCCACGTCCGCTGACCCAAGATAGACTTCCGTTTTCCGGTCAGGCTAACGGAGTCGCAACATGCGTCGCTTGGTCTGGCGGGTTGCTCTCGGAAGAATAGCCCCAGAATCCCCCGAGTAATATGCTGACGGCACTCAGCGTGAAAACCGTCGCGCAGGCCAGAAGGGAGGGGAGGAACTTCGCATTGCAGAGCACGCCGACACTTCGGTTTTCAACAACCTTGGGGTGCCAGTGGGGGAAGAAAAGCCCCGGCTCTACAGAACGTGAGTCGGGGCCATTCTTTTTGGAGTGAACCCTTGAACTGACACACAAAAATAGGGCACAGTTTCCGGGAAAGGAACACAGTGAAGAGAAAGCGATACTCCCGGAAGTTTCAACGAAGGGCTGTCGAACGCATGGAGACTTGTGAAG
>JBEKUR010000042.1:0-33631 GCA_049514855.1 Terriglobia bacterium | reverse complement strand
CTTCACTGCGCGCCTCACGACGCCCAGCGCAAAACTCGGGGCCGAGTGGATCGCTACTCCTTCCTCGTGAGAATCTTTCATTCTCTGCTTCCTGCCGGTTTATCCCGGCGCTTTCCAGACGGTCGCTCTTTGGCGTCCGCGAGATGGACTCTCTCTCGGCAAGGCTTTGCCATATTCTCCGGCAGCGGGCAATTCTACAAGCTGACCGAGATGAGCCGTCAACTCCCACAAGCCCCCTTTGGGAAATCGCGGACCCCAAGGAACGGGGGTCTGCGCCAGCCCGCGTATATGTGTATCATTGTGACACACTCGGCGGCCCGCGCCCTTCATGATAGGCTACACTTCTAGAGAGTCTGCACTGCCTGCTGCGGCCTGATGCAAGTTCTCCGGGAATTTCGACAGGACGGGCTTTCTGCTGATCGCGCGGTCGCAGAGGTTCGCTCTGCGCCAGCCGGCGAATTGTTGGAAGGAAAGTGAAAGGGGGCAAGAAGAAGTCAGGAATCAGAAGGCGGGAAAAAGTCTTCAGTCTTCAGTCGTCAGTGGTCAGTTTTCAGCCTCTATAAGGTCAAAACGCGGCTGTCCTGAGTGCCGACTGCCGACTGCTTACTGCCGACTGCCTACTGCTTCGCACAGCAGGGCCTCGCCTGTGAGTAGGGCATTTACGAGTAGGTGGATTGTTTCCGAGTGCGCCGTGATCCAGGCACAGTCGCTAAAGGTGACAGGGCGGACCACATCTACCGTTTGCCGACTATACGTCCAAGTGACCCAGGCGATCATGCAGCTTCCCACTATCACACATGGACGTTTCCCAGGCCGAATCGTGAAGGCTCGGGCGAACGGCAATCAGGCAATAGTTTCCAAGTGCGACGTGGTTCGGGGGGGATTCCAGATCGACCAGGCAGGAACCGCTTGCTTTGCGGGCGGACGCGTCGAGGCCCGAGAATCCTTTCTGCAGTGATGCTGGCGGACGGGGGGATGCGTATGGTCAAGCGGTCCGGGAATGGCCCTGTTTTGTTGAGCGCCACAGATTGTATTTCAAGGCGATCATGTTTCAGGTTCTCACAGCCCTTCCTCGCCCCTCCATCGATGTAAGGCCCGATTGGCTCAGCGACTTTACACGCTTAATGGGGGTGACCCGCGGGCTCCGGTTCGCCTTCCAGCGCAAAGGCGGTTATCCCTTCCCCTTGGACCCGGGTCGCATTGCTAAGCCAAGTCGGGCCTCTCTGAGTCCCTAGGGTTTTGATTCAGTCCGGCGCTTTCCCAGCCGCTCGTCCAATGTCGCGATCTTGTAAATCAGGTACTGCGGCGCTTCATAGGAATCGGGGTATTGTTCATCGAAGTGGCGTTTAGCGTCTAGAAAGGCATCTCTTGCCCCGGACAGGTCACCTTGCGCTTCTTTAGCCTCTCCCACAATCATCTCGGCACGTATCAGTTTCGGATCAGCGGCAAGAGCCGCCAAGGCGCTGGCGAGCGCGTTACTCCAGTCTTTCAAGGTGGAAAAGAATTCCGCCCGTTGCATGTTCATACTCGCCTGCTCGGCGGCTGAGGGCTGCGCGGGAGTTGGCGAGATTTTAAACTTGACGGGCTGGGAAGCGACCCGGCCTCGCCAGAGGTCCTGAGGCAAGGCCGGAGCGGCGGATACTTCCAGGACGGCGATGATCGAGTAGTCCCCGGCGGGCACCTTGACCGCCGCCTCAGGGGTCAAGGCATAGTCAAGTTGCCAGTTAGAACTCGCATTCAAAGTAAGACTCCTCGATTGCGGCGGGGTCACCATCTGCATCGGCCAGTTCAATCGTTCCGGCTTGGCGCCTGCGCTTTCTACTTCGAAGTGCAGGAATGTTTCCCAACCTTGGTCGCTGGTCCCCAGGCGAACCACTTTCACTTCCGGCTTCTGCCGCGCGAGCTCCAGCATGGGTTGGGCCTCGGCGGCGGAGATTTCCCCTTTCGCGACCTTCTCCTGAATCAGGGAGAGGTATGCTTCGTGCGCCCGGAGTGTAGAAGCGGCATTGGCGGCGCGCTGATTTGCCACCCGCACGGTAAAGATGAGCGGGGTCCCTTGAAAGACTTCCAGCTCTTCTGCGCTGTTGATCTGGAGCGACAGATTGGGAAGAGGCGGCACATCCTGCGCCTCCAGCCGCGCGATCGAGGGCGGATGCGACGGTCCGGACGCGGGCGATGGCCGGAGGTAGCGCAGCAGGATGAATGCGCCAACGGCCGCGATCGCGAGGATCAGTAGAATCAGTGAGGCCCAAAGTATTTTTCGCACCTTACCTCCACCTCTTAATGTTTCGTGTCATTCACGCAGAATTGCTTCTTGCATATCCCCTTGGAGGCGTTGCCCGCCTTCGGTCCCCCGGGCCGCCCGGGCGCATTCACACCCGTCCCCTCGACCTGGTCGCAGAAGATGGCGCCGGGAGGTTCAAACGGGGGATACTTGGCTCCTAGTGTTAGCATGACGCCTGTCTTCCATTCGATGTCCCCCCCCTCAACCGTCTCATGCAGATCTTTTCCCTCGTAGCGCATGATGCATTCTTCCACGCCACTTTCCTGCCCACCTTGGGCGGCCACGCCGCGGGTAGAGCCATCAGTGTAATGAAGCCATGCACCCCAGGTTCCATTCGGCTGCAATTCTCTCCACCTGGAGATCTTGTAATCTTTGCCTCCGTGGTGCCAGACGTTGCAGCCGTGGGCGAGTTCATGAGCAATCGTATTATCAAGCTCTTGCTGGCCCCCCTCTTCTCGACAACTGGCCACATTGATTTTCACGGTAATGATGCTCTTGGGCGGACCGGGCCCTCCCTCTGCTTTCCCATTGAGGCCTGGCATCACCTCGTTCTTAAGTCTCAGCAGATGTTGCGGCCCCCGCGTCCAAACGCCGCGGTTGAAATTGATCACTCGCGGATTCGCGCCGCCGCCCTCCATTTTGAATTCGTTCCAATCCACGATGTGGGTTGTGAGCTCGGACTGTGAGAAGAGGCCCAGGCCCAGGGTCTCCGGATCATATATGAAAAGGTCCTTGAGAATCGGATTGGTCCGAATGTGATCGCCTTTAACGCGGAAGCCACGATACTCTTCGTAAAGCGAGAGGCCGTCACCTTCATCGCTGTCTCCGATGGGAACAAGGTCGTCGTCAGCCTTTTCGTCGGATTTGCCTCCCGCGTAGTGTTTCTCCCAAAAGTCGGCGATGTGGTTGCCATTGTCGTCTTTCGGAATCGTCAACGCGCCCTTGGAGGAGTTGCCCTCGACGTGCGCCTCTTCCTCGTGTCCGTCCTCATAGATGGCGGTAACCTTCAACTTGCCGTAGGCTCCCCAGTCATAGGAGGTGATAATGACAGAGGACTCCTTCAAATCCCCTTTGCTCTCAGCGCTCTGACCATCGGAAGCCACTTTGAGCTGATCATTCAATTCCACCTGGATTTTCAGATCGAAGTCTGATTTCCCTTCGCGCGGCCAATTCAAGCACACACCTTGTTCTTTACTGACCTCCACGAGCTGAAACTTGAATTTGGCCGTCTGGGGGGAGGACTTCTGAGGCTGACCCTTTTTGTGGACTCGGGCCCGGACTACGATGGCGTTGGCAGGGGTATCTTCGTCCTCGCCTCCCTCCGGCACCCAGGCATCGTAGTCGTCCGGGGGGACGATCACCGCCTCAACGTCGGAGGGACGGTGGCTGATACTCCAGGTAACAACTTGACTGCTCGTTGGGCTTCCTTTATACGTATCTTGCTGGCCGGAGTAGAATGCAGCTTTGGGGTCACAGTCGAAGCTGACGCCGACAAAGGTCGGCGCCAGGGTTTGTGCCTGTTTGACGGGCGATTCATAATTTCTTGGAGCGGTGCGTGGCCAGATGCTCTTGCTCCAACTTCGGCCGGTCTCCCAGATTTTCAATTCCGGGCGATCGCGCCAGCTATTATCCAAAGCATCGACTTCTATCCTGCACTTGGTTTTGCGGGGATCGTCCTGGCTGCGGTAGCGGAAGAACTTGACCTCACCCTGCGCTACCGTGTCACCCGTGGTCGTGGTGTCATATCCGTGCTCCTCGTAGGTTGTCCCGGTGGGCCCAACGAAAGTGTCCGTGTCGAAACTGTAATTGCTTCCATTCATTGTAAGGTTCACATTAGCGGGACCCGTCCACGATCTCATTTCTTCGTTCTCCGGTAATATGTGAAAACCCGTGTAGGTAGCGGTGGTGTCGCGCCGCCTTCGATCCGCATGGGTCGTGGTTTCCGGCGGGTAGCTCTCCGTCTTGTTCGTTTCGGCGTGACTGCTAAACACCACCTTGACGGTTCCCTGCCAGGCGCTGTCGTCGTCAGCCGCGTAGGACGTATTGTGGCCGGAGGGATGAGAGATGCACAGCAGAAGAGTGGCGCACAAGAGTGCCGCAGCATAGCGGATCAACCCGGGAGTTGTCGGGGCCTTCGCGGGCAATTCATCCTTCGGGCGCTTCGACTGTTTCATCGGCTAAGACCTCATGCTCGGTCGTTGTCAAACCTTCACGAACTCCACGCGGCGGTTCTCGGCGCGGCCCTGCGGCGTGTCTTCCGGAGCCAGGGGCTTGGTTTGGCCAAAGCCCTCGGTGGTGAGCCGGTCAGGGCTGATCCCGAGTTTCACCAGCGCACCTTTCACCGATTCGGCGCGGCGCTTCGAGAGATCGAGGTTCTTGGCGGCGTCGCCGGTGGAATCGGTGTGGCCTTCGATGCGTAGTTTGAGCGCCGGCTGCTTCTGGAGCGCCGCGGCGACTTCCTTGATGACGTTCATCGATTCGGGCCGCAACTGGTCACTCCCGGTATCAAACTGGATGGCGTGACTCACGTACTTTCCCGTGGACGCGAGCACCTGGCTGATATCGGGCATCGATTCGGCGATGCGCACCGTGCCCAGCTCCACCGGGGAATCGGAGGTGAAATCCAGCACGGCCCGGCTCCAGGGTTTGAGCTCCACTTGGTTCAGGTCCACGGCGCGCTGGTCGTTGACATACATGCGAATGCGCGAATCCTGGTACCACACCGCCAGCCGGTTCAGCTTTCCGTAGTGAATCTTCACCCGGCCCTCGCCAAGCTTCGACCAGCCCTCGTCGTTGACATTCAGCGTGGCGTAAATCTCATCGGAATCAGACTGGAACAGGGCGCTCCATTGAAAGGTCGAGTCCTGATTCTCAAACACCCAGCCGAGGTGCCCGCCGCTCGCATCCTTAGGGACGAACTCCGTCTCCACGGTGAAGTTCTTGGGCAGGGTTTTGATGTTCGGGTAGAGGGTGAGCCGGTCAACCAGCACCAAGTGGCCTGCGGGATTGAGCTTGGCGGCACCGCCGCGAACCTTCCAGTGCGGCGGCGCCGCGCCTTTGGACATATCCGTATAATCATCGTAGAAGACCGCCTTCTCTCCGGGCAGGAAGTCCCGCTCTTAGTCAGATTGAGCCTGAGCCAGCATGGGCAGAGTCAGAATAAAGATAAGCCCACAAACAGGTAATCTGATGTGATTCCACATGGAAATTCTCCTGATACGTCTGGAGGGCAGAGGGTGGCTGGCGTAGAGCACGGACCTGTGATGCAGCAGCCAGAGCCTGACCGCAGCAGATTAGCTTTCCGCCTCGGCGTCGCTTCGCCAAGATGTATTGACGGTCAACTTATACACTCGCGACAGGGGTTTGTCAACCTAATGAGCGAGTAGGTAGTGTCTCAGTTTGAATTTTCTGACTATTGACTCCGCTTTCCAGCCCACTATAATAGACTCATGACAAACCGACCACGTGATCCAAACCAACTCGCGAAAATGATTGTTGATATCGCGACGGGTGAAGTCGAGGATACGGTCAGCGAGTCCAAAAGAGGCCGAATCCCGGTCAAGGGGAGTCCTGGGGGTCTTGTTGGAGGAGCGGCAAGGGCCGCCGCGCTTCCTGCTAAGGAACGGGCCGCTATTGCTTCCAAAGCGGCAAAAGCACGCTGGAAGAAGTAGGATCGCATCGGCTTAGCTCGGTAGTATCCTAACAATGTGTCGGTCAGATGTTATTCTCCGGTTCCGATGATTAAGTCAATGATCTTCCTATCCGTTGGTACAAGATGGGCGCTTATATTAGCCTTCTTGAAAGCCTCCAAAAGCACAATTTCTGTTGGAGGTTGAAACTGCTGGTCATTGCCCCTTATCCAGATACCCTTTTGATATAGTCTGTTGTCTAGAGCCCTGCCCATTCCCTGAAAGCCTGTAGCGGTATGTATACCAGCTTCTTCAATGGCATTTGTGAGTTCGAATGTGAAGCTTTGGCAATCTTCGATTGGGAAGGTTCTCACCCAGATAAACCGATAGTTTTGGCTTGGTGGGTCTGCGCGTATTTGGTCTTTGATATTCTGTATCAGTGTAACGCGCTGTTGCGTGGAGAGAGTTCTTTGGATAGGTAAGCTTGACTTTGGCGGCTCTAATAAATCCCTCTCGGCTTTCCGCGCTTTTGCTTTTGCCTCTCGTGATTCCCACCAACTTCTTAATATCGTCATAATTCCCACTGCCAAAGCCAAAAGTCCCGTTGGCCTCCAATGCAAAAGAAGCCAATCTATAACGGCCTTTACTGCATGAATCATGCCAAATTCTCAGCGAAGGGAATTATTCTGAGGGTTGGGATTCTATCGCGGTTTTGTAGCGGTGGGAAGCGCTCTTATTACCAGTCGGTGGGGGGTGCTACAGTTTGACAAATGAGGGGCAGGGAACGTGCTAGAGGTGCTCAATTTTTAGCTTCTCGGCGATGGCCTTCAGTGTCGTGTGGGCTTGCCGAGTTTCGTAGAGAAGCCCGTACAGCAGGCCGCACGCCAGCACCAGAAAGGCCAGCACTGGTGACTTACTCTCCCACCAAACCAAGCCAACCAGCACCGCCATTGAGACATATTCCACTTTGGTCATTTTGGATTCTCCCGCTTGCGGATTCTTGAGCGTGGGTCGTTGACGGGGTAGATTTTTAGGATTGCCTTGGTAGGAATTGTCATGTCCCCACAACCTTGTTGCGGGGCGCTTGAATTGTTCGGGTCGGAGAGATGCGGCACTATCACCTTGCAGTCTTTATCTTCGTGGATAATCCAACCTATGGACACACAGACCATCGGGTGAGCGCTGCAACCGTCCAGGTCCTGCCAATCGGAAGAGCACCCATACGAGTCAACCCACTCAATAAGGCTCAGTCTCAAGACTTATGATCGCTTTGCGCCGCCGCGCTTATTTCGCCCCTTTTCACGATTCCTGAGAGCGGATGCGGCTACGCTCTTAACCGATTTCCGATGCGACTTTCTCAATAGTCTACCAGCAATGTGTGCGACTCGCTTTGAAGTTCGGTCGCAAGAACTTGCCCGATTCATGCGTAAACCTTCCTTTCCACAACCTCTATGTTACTTAGCATTTCCTCGATTGTCCAGACGTGATCTGTAAGGCCCGCTTCTACTGCTGGCGTAACTCTCAGGGTCTTGTGAATGCGGCAAAAATTGTAATGCATGAAGTGGAGAGCAACTTGATAGGCGTGGTTCTCGACTTTCTTTGAGAATGCGTTGGTTAGTCGCGTGAAGCGGCGCATTCCCATTCTCATTGTTAGATTCTGGCGCTCAACGTAGGATGTCGAGATATGCTCAGGGTCAGGCTGACCCATGACAGGCTTTCGCTCGCAGGATGTGCATATCGCAGGACTGTAGCGCGTTTCCTCTTGACTTGATTTATAGGTCTTAATGAGTATCGAATAGTCAATCTCTGACCCAAAAGCATCTTCAATAGCTTCCAAATACACCTTTAGGCCATCTGTTGTAAGCTGGACGCGGCTCGCGAGTCGAGATGCTAGATCATCAATGAATATGCGGGCAGTCCGAGCATCACGGTTGCCGACCATAAAGGAAGGCACTAGCTTTGTCTCCGCGTCGATGGCCGTCCACGTCCACACGTCGCCATATCCGAACTGGCCTTTCTTGTCAGCCGGAACGTTCTTTTCCTTCGCATATACGAAGGCCCAGATTTCATCGCACTGAATGCGCTTGCATTTCAGATTGCGGAGTGTTCTGTCCTGATAATCGGCAGAAGCAGAGCCAACATCCACCAAGAGTTTCGTTACGGTGTTAATCGAAACATCTGCAAGGCGACTGGTGGCGCGAAGGCTATTTCCTTCAATCAACATACCGACAATCTGAGTCCGTTTCTCAAGTGGTAATCTGTTCATACCACTAAGCCTAGCAAGTCGATTTCCATTTGTCAGGCATAAAACTCAGTTTGAAAACAAGCTACGGAGCTTTTGGTTTATCGAAGAAGTCATCTCGAAACTCAGGAATTTTACCAAAGGGAATTCGCCATAGGCCAGAATAGACGGCTTCAAGATGAGCCTTTCCTGTTTCGCTCATCATTTTAAGATAAGCCTGATCCTTCAAGTCAGAGCCGGGAGCCTGTAAAAGCAAAGCGGTATACGGTCCTACAGTTGGTTCCTTCTCACTAGACCTCTTCGCTTCATAAACCAAGTAAGTTGCATAAGGCAACGGCAGGGAAGGATGGTACTCCCGGAGCCTAAGAAGGATGGATGCTATAGTGCCCCCCGTCCCGATAGCTCCAAACGAGTCCCTTAGATAAACTTTCGGTATTCCTTCAACAATAGATATGTCCATTATTATTGCTGAGTCCTGAATGAATCCAGACAGAAGTATCTGGTAACATTCATCGGCATGGCACAGAGACGAACCCAAGAACGCGTTTATGGAAGCGCGGGATTCTCTTTCGATAAATTCAATCGTTGCTGGACTGTCTGGACTAGCCTGGATTCTAGCCTTGAGCAGAGAGGCAAGGTAGCTTACTCCTGACCATTCGCCCGCTAATTGGACGCACCATCCATATCCTAGAACTTCCATCTTCGCGGTCATATTGGTAGAGCCTATGTCAGTGTAGGTTAATCGTGTGTCTGAACACAGGATTAACCTTGGCTCTCCGTTCTCTTGGCAGATGGAAGTAATGCAGACGGTCACCGCGCAAGAATACCGCAACTTCGGCTTAAAGTCTCTGCGTTTGAATGAGCTTGGCTTTAGGTTCACTTAGAAGGAAGGAGCACGTTCATTGCCATCTATTCTCAAACTGAGACACTACCAGCGAGTAAGTAATAATGTCCCTTTTGGTTTCCAACACCTGTCGCCCACAATAATTCCGTGCGATGCGATTCACACCTTCAAGGGAGGACAATCCCGGGGGTGTGCGATCCTGTCGTTGATGCCGAAGCTCGATTTCCGGTCCAACGTGCTGCGGACCATATTCGATCCACTGCTGGATGCTCTGAGGTTCATCAGGGTCAAGCTGCGGCCGCGGAATGCTCTGGCCGCCGAGAACCTCTTCCTTCGCGATCTTCAAACCTTCGCGTTCTCATCGGCTGGCAAATGTGCGCGATCAATAGTCACTCGTACTGCTTCTCCTGGGGAAGGAAAGCCAGGGAGCCGGTACGCTCCGTGCCTCCTTGGCTTGCTGCGCGTGCTCCCAAACGTCCCATTGTGAGTACTCGCCAAACCGTTCCGCTCCGCCCGGACCATCGAGGCCAATAACGACGGTCGATACAAGGTCCAGCATGAAGCGATCGTGCCTGACCAGTACCAACGCTCCACGATATTCCAGCAGGCTCTCTTCCAGGATTTCCAGAGTCGGGGTATCCAGATCGTCGGTGGGTTCATCCAGCAATAAGATGATGGGGGCCAAGTTACTCGATGTTCTCCTGGGTTGAGTTGGGAGAACTCCAGAACTTTGTCCTCATTCGCGGGTTCACTTCGATTGTATCGCGAGCTGCCCTTTGTAGCTTGGTATTCATTCCTCCCAAGATCCTAGCGGCTTGTCAGCGGAGATAGAGCGAAATCGCTTACGTCCTGGATCGTCGCACTCGGAAAGTACTCTCCCGTTGTTCACCGAGAAACCTATTCGCCCGTCTCACTGCAAGTTGTGGCCGCTCAGAAAGGTCCGGCGCAGGTGGGGATTCGGCCTGGGACGTCGCCTTCACGTCAAGTTGACGCCACATGGCCGTATAACGGCCTATTCGTACAAGTGCCGTTCTCGCGCGGCACATTCCGGGCGTATCGTCGTACCCACTCGGGAGGAATGCTTCGCGCTCGGGACCGGCATCGTTTAGCCTGGGGGGGGGCCATGGCGCAACGGCGCGGTGTTGCCGATCACCCCTCAATCGCCCGCGTGAATACGCTAGCGCAGTTGTGCAACCCGTGCTTTTGTCACTTCGCGAGCGTCACGGCGGCAACTCCGAATCCGCCCAGCTTGAAGGTTGATCCCGCAACCGAGCTTGAGGCTGGCGGGTTCGAGCCGGTCGTCAGGTCGATCATTTCGATCTTCGCTCCTCCGGCCTCGGGCAGGCTGATCTCGAATTCTCGATCGCGCTTGTTTACCAGCAGGAGCTTTCGTTCTCCACTGGGACTCACAAACGCCTGCGTCATCACGTACCCCGAGTCGCTGGAAGCCTCCACAATCCTGTCGCCGGGCCGGAAGTTGTCGAGGATTAACTTCAGGACCCAGTATCGCGGGTTGGGTTGAGCAGTGTCCCAATCAAGCATGGCGATGCTCGGCCACAATCCGGGACCACAGGGTATGCCTGATTCGCCGGCCGCATCGATTCCGAGCCGCGCCAGTCCCGCGAAAACATAAGCGAAGGTCGCCGCCGAAAGACTCCAATAGGAGGGCCGGATGGGTTTGAAGACGTAATCGGGGCTCGTCTGCGACCAGTCATCAGGAAGCATGGTTCCGATCTCATTGACCATTGTGCCCGTCTTCGGTGATAGCATCTTTCGGATGGTTTCAATGTAACCGACGATCTCCAGGAACTTGTCAGCTTGGTTGAAATACGTGAACTGTTGAACTTCCGGGGGTTCGTCCGAGTTCGGCACGGCGTAGAAGTGGTAAGAGATCATATCGAGTGGAATCCCAGGTTGGTGATGCTTGGGATCGAGAAAGTAGGTAAGGTACTCCGGATGTCCGACAATATAGGAATGTGAGATGCCTACAAACTTCGTCTGCGGTGAGACTTTATGAATCGCTTGCACCACGGCGTCGTAAAGCTTGGTGTAGGTTTCGGCGCTAAACCCGTGCTCGAGGTCCGGTTCATTGAACACTTCCCAATAGTCCACCTTGTAGTGATGTCCTGATGGGTGCCATTTCCCCAGCTCATCCGTAAAGCCGCCTTTCACATGCCAGGCGACAAGGCGCGCAAAGTAATCGGCAACCTCGCGAAAAGTGGGATCGCGGAGCTCAGTACCCTGTCCGTAATGCCATGCTTCTTTCTTCGGATCCGCCGGGTAGCGGACCGGTTCGGCCGTCTTGAACATCCATGCCGGGATGGTGGTGAAGTTCAGCACCACGGGATGCCCCTCGAGCGCTTTCATCACATCCTCGGTCACCGGATCGATGAGAGAGAAGTCCCATGACGTTGTGGTGGCAGTGGGGGGTTCCAGTTCTGCGACGCCGAGGTGGGGATAAACGTACCCCGCTCCTGCGTACCGCACCTCGTCAGCACCAAGATCCTTGACCCTCTGAAGGATTTGATCGTGAAGCGGGGCGCCGCGCATCAAAACTGGCGACGCGCCTAGCAACAGAGTCGGCGTTGTCTGCGAAACGCGGATGACCCGGTCCCAGTGAACCTGAACCTTGACGGGCTGTTCTCCCGCCCAAATACTGGAAATGCCAAAGAACAGAACGAGCACGAAAGATGAACACACGGCGCTTCTACGACGGCACATTATCCAATCTCCATAAGGGGCTGAGGCTTACTGCTCGCCGGCTTCGCGCCGCAAGGCTTCGCGCAAGAGCATCTTGATGTAGGTCTGGTAGCCGATGCCTTTTTGCGCAGCCAACCCGCGTGCCGTGTCGATATCTTGGGTCGCCAGCCGCATGGTGACCGGCTGCGTACTCGCCCGGGCGGCGGCTTGCCGCATGGTCAGCGTGGAGCCCTCCTGGATGCGGTGAGCCACGGCCGACTCGAGCTTTCGCCGGTGCCGGTCATGCCAGCGAGTGTCCTCTGCTTCGGAAGCAAACTTCGGGATGATTAGCCTTTTCTTGGCCATCTACACCTCACTCGGTTTTCTGCGGAAGTAGGCTTCCCGCAGTTTCTTTCCCGCGTCCCAGCCCGTGATCGGGCGAACGCGCTCTCCGCGATAAGTGAAAACCAGGAACAGGACGCGCAGACGGTCCGTCGCAGCCAGCGCATACCAGCGTTCTTCCCCGCTCTCGTCACGGAAATCGACCACGATGGGGTCATGGGTCATCGCTTGCTCGAATTCCACGCGGGTGATTCGATGCCGCGCCAGGTGCCGGAGGTTCGCCGCGTCCCAGTCGAACTCCCCGGGCGGTTCTTCGCTCATCAACACCATTGTACATGCAACGTCAATACACTCGCAAGGGGGTGGGCCGGCCGCAGGCGCTCCGAATAGCAGGAGGCAGGATTTGACGTCTTGATTCAGGATTTAGGGTTTAAGAGTCAGGAGGCAGGACCAGGCGGACGGTTATAGATAGGCTCAATTCAGGAAGTAGGTGCGGTAGAGCGTGTCGCGCTTGACGGGACGGAAGCCCGCCTCTTCGATGAGGCGGCGGAGCTGCTCCTCGCTGGAAGTGCGAGTGACGCCGGCGGCGCGAACCACGTTCTCCTCGATGAGGATGCTACCCACATCGTTGCCGCCGAAGCGCAGAGCGATCTGGCAGAGCTTGTGGCCCGGGGTAAGCCACGAGGCCTGGACGTTGAGGATGTTGTCCAGATAGATGCGGGAGACGGCAAGCGTTTTCAGGTAATCGACGGCACTGGCTTCCTCCTTCACGAAGTTGCCGAGCGAGGTGTTTTCGCGTTGGAAGAGCCAGGGGATGAACGCCGTGAAGCCGCCGGTTTCCTCTTGCAGTTGGCGGATGCGCGCCAAGTGGTTGATGCGATGCTCGAGGGTTTCTCCACAGCCGAACATCATGGTGGCGGTGGTGCGCATACCGAGCTGGTGCGCGGTGCGATGCACCAGGAGCCACTCCGCAGTGGTGCACTTCAGCCGCGCGATGCGCTGCCGCACCTCGTCGTCCAGGATTTCCGCCCCGCCGCCGGGGATGGAATCGAGGCCGGCATCCATGAGACGCATAATCGTGTCACGAACATTCATGCCGGAGACTTCGGCGATGTTCAGAATCTCCGGAGCGGAGAAGCAGTGCAAATGAAGGAGGGGGTAACGCCGCCGGATGCTGGAGAGCAGGTTCTGGTAATAATCGATCTTGAGGTCAGGGTGAAGGCCGCCTTGCATGAGGATTCCCGTGCCACCCAGGGCGAGCGTTTCATCGATCTTCTCGAAGATCGACTCGAGCGGTTGGACGTATCCCTCCGGCGAACCCACAGGCCGGTAGAAGGCGCAAAACGAGCAGTACTCCGTGCAAACATTGGTGTAGTTAATGTTGCGGTCAACGATGTAGGTGACCACACCTTCAGGATGGAGCCGCTTGCGCACGGCGTCAGCCTCAAAGCCGAGGCCGAGCAAATCATCGGACTTCAGCATGTCGAGAGCTTGGGTTGGAGTCAGTGCCATAGCGAAAGTCCTAACGCTCTGGATCCCAGGAGCGCCGTGTCATTCCGATCCCGCAGTCGCGGGAGAGGAATCCCGCCCTGCTTTGTGGAGGAAGGAATCAGAGCGAGATTCCTCTCCCGCGACTGCGGGATCGGAATGACAAGGGTGGAGAGTTTCAGCATCCTGTTAGACGAAATGCAACTCCTTTTCGACCGGTATGATGCCCGCCTCGCGCGCCAGCTTGAAAAAGAGGCGCAAGCCCTTGCAGTTCTCCTCATCCAGAGAATAATCGATATTCTCAGTCAAGTAAACCTTGACATCCGCAGGTTCCATATTGAGCTTCAGCGCGTATTCAGCGGCGATGTCATCAATGTGAGCAAGGCCGAACTCCCGGGACGCTTCGAAGTCTTTCCGGCACTTGGAGAGGTTCTTGTCTTCGTGGCCCGCCCAGAAGGCGAAGACAAACGGCAATCCCGTAAACTTTTTCCATTCTGCGGCAAGGTCATAAACCTCTGCCGAGCCACGATAAGTGAGCGCGGGATCTCCAATCACGAGCGCCGAATCAGCGCGCTTCAACATCTCGTCCGGCCGCGGGGCGGAGGGAATGAGGTTGACCGTGCGCGAGTAAAACTTGCCCATCAGGATGCGAAGAAACGCTGCGGAACTTCGCGAGGAGGTGTCCACTGCAACGCTCTGGATTTCTCCGATAGGGACTTTGCTCAAAAGGAGTACACTACGGACGCGCGATTTCGAAGCGATGGAGATGCCGGCGATAATCTGCATGCGGTCCATGCGCTGGTACTCGATCACGGGGATGATGCCGATATCTGCATTCCCGTCCCGCACCGCGTCCGCGCAACCGGCGGGAGTGGCGAACTGGAGTTCGTACTTGCCCTGCTGCGGGCCATGGAGCATGCCCCAAATCAGCGGCACAGAATTAAGGTACTTAACAACGGAGATTCTGAGGGTCGACATATAGATCACAGCCAAATGGAAACCACAATTCTATCCCAAGGTTCGCTTCTGTCAAACTCCGCGCGGGGGGGCGTTGTCTCATTTGCGAGACCTGGGCACTGGAAGTCGCAGTCATTCCCGCGAAAGCGGGAATCCACTCCGCCGGCCTTCGGAGATGCGATGTTTACAGACTGGATTCCTCCCGCCATGGCGGGACGGGAATGACTGGCGTTTCGAAATGGATCCTACGCCAAATGACACCACTACCGGGGTGGGCAAAACTTTTCTTCTTGCCTCCGCATGACATGTTCTGCGATTTTAGAGGAGCGCCAGCACCGATGGCGAAGGGTTGGGTGGGCGGTCCGGAGCCGTGGCGTGTGTGTAGAAAAGGCGCAAGCTTGGAAATGAAGCGCTGATCAACCACCCCTGACCCCTCCTTACCAAGGAGGGGATCGCGTGCGCTGCGCAAGGTGGTAAGGAAACTTGAGCGACGAGAACACCCAATTCTGGCTGGGGCTGACGAAGCTCGAAGGTCTGGGCGTACGCGGCGCGCACAGGCTGGTGGAGCATTTCGGTTCGCCGCAGGCCGCCTACATGGCCTCGCTGACGGAGCTTGAAAGCTGCGGAATTCCGGCGCGAGTGGCGCAGTCGATCTTTGCTCAGGCGGGATTGAAGGAAGCCTCCAGAGACCTCGAAGCCTCCGCCAAAGCGGCTTGCCAAGTTGTGGCGTACTCCAGCGACGATTATCCTCCGCGGCTCAAACAAATCCCCGACCCGCCGTTGGTCCTCTATGTTCGTGGGGATGTCAAGGTACTTTCGCGTTATGCGCTGGCCATCGTCGGCACGCGGCGGCCGACGGCTTATGGCGGCCAGGTGGCGCAGCGGCTGGCGCACGACCTCGCGCAGAGGCAGTTGGTAATCGTGAGCGGGTTAGCTCGGGGTATCGATTCTGCGGCGCATCGCGGCGCCCTCGAAGCAGCGGGAAAGACGGTGGCGGTTCTGGGCTCGGGGATTGACGTGATTTATCCCCGCGAAAATAAGCGCCTGGCTGAACAAGTCACCGAGTGCGGCGCATTGATTTCGGAATTTCCGCCCGGCACTTCACCCGCTCCCGAGAACTTTCCCATTCGCAACCGCACGATCAGCGGACTTGCGCTGGGCGTAGTGGTTGTGGAGGCGGCGGAATACAGCGGCTCCCTGATTACCGCGCGCCTGGCCCTGGACCAGAACCGTGAGGTGTTCGCTGTGCCGGGCAACATAACTTCAGCGCAGAGCTTCGGCCCCAATCACCTGATAAAGCAGGGCGCCAAGCTCGTGGATGAATGGATGGATGTCATCGAAGAGTTCCCTGCGGAAATCCGCATGCAACTTCTTCCTCCCGTGGAAGCATCGGATGAAGCTGCAGCTAATCCTCAGACGGGGTCGCTTTTTGAACAGTCTTTGACGCCGGACCAGAAAGCGGTGTTTGACGTGTTGCGCGCCGACCAGCCCCTGTTTGTGGATGCCATACTGACTTCGTCACAGATTCCGCAGCCGCGGGTGATGACGGCGCTCCTGGAGCTTGAGATGGCGGGAGTGATCCGCCAGTTGCCGGGAAAGAATTTTATCCGTAAGCTGTAGGACAGTCGAGGAGTCAAGAGTCGAAAGTCGAGACTCGAAAGTATATCTGACTTTCTGCTCTCGACTGGGTCAGGTGTCAAGGGTCGAAAGTCGAAAGTACGTGTGACTCTGGACTTTCGACTCTCGACTCTTGACTACTGGAAATTTTTCTATGGGTAAATCGCTGGTCATTGTCGAATCGCCGGCCAAGGCAAGAACGATCAACAAATACCTTGGATCGAACTATCGGGTAATGGCCTCCCTGGGGCACGTGTTGGACTTGCCCAAAAAGGACCTGGGCGTGGACCTCGCCCACAATTTCAAACCAACCTACATTACGATTCCCGGCCGCAAGGCTATCATCGCGGAGTTGAAGTCCGCGGCGGCAAAATCAGATGCCATTTACCTGGCTGCCGACCCGGACCGGGAAGGCGAAGCCATCTGCGCCCACTTGCGCGAGTTACTGAACGGCAAGAAGCGAAAATTCTTTCGCGTACTCTTCAACGAGATCACTCGCGACGCCATCCGCGAAGCTTTCAAGATCCCGGGAGAGATTGACTCCAAGCTGGTGGATGCGCAGCAGGCTCGGCGCATTCTGGACCGTCTGGTGGGCTACCAGGTAAGCCCGCTGCTTTGGGACAAGGTGAAGCGGGGAATTTCGGCGGGGCGTGTCCAAACCGTGGCCTTGCGCCTGATCGTCGAGCGCGAGCGGGAAATTCAGGCCTTCCAGAAGAAGGAATACTGGACCATCAGCGCCCGCGTGGAAGGCAAGAACCCTCCGCCCTTCGACGCGCGCCTGGTGAAGTTCCAGGGCAAAGACCTGGAGGTTCCCGACCAGGCGACAGCCGACCGAATCGTCAACGCGATTAAGGCTGCGAATCTGGTGGTGGAGTCGGTGACCACCACGGAGAAGCGGAAGTATCCGGTGCCGCCCTTCATCACCAGCAAGCTGCAGCAGGAAGCCGCCCGCAAGCTGCACTTTACTGTCAAGAAAACCATGATGCTGGCCCAGCGTCTTTACGAGGGCCTGGAGACTGGTGACGAAGGCTCGGTCGGCCTCATTACCTACATGCGCACAGACTCCACGCGTGTGGCGGAAGGCGCCCTGAGTGCCGTGCGCGGTTACATCCTGACCACTTTCGGGAAAGATTACCTTCCCCCTGCACCCATACACTATAAGAGCAAGAAAGGCGCCCAGGATGCCCACGAAGCCATCCGGCCAACCGACGCGACCCGAAACCCCGACTCCATCAAGAAGTACCTCAGCCCGGACGAGTTCAGATTGTATAAGCTCATCTGGCAGCGTTTTGTGGCCTCGCAAATGACACCGGCGGTCTTTGACCAGACCACGATCGACATCTCTGCCGGCGACTACCTGCTGCGCGCCACAGGCTCCGTGGAGAAGTTCAATGGCTTCCGCGCCGTTTACGAAGAAAGCAAGGACGAAAAGGCGGAAATGGAGGAAGATGAGGAACTGAAACTCCGCCTGCCACAGGTTGAGCAGGGCGAAAGGCTCAAGCTGCGGAAGATTCTACCGGAACAGCACTTCACCGAACCTCCCCCACGATTCAACGAAGCCACGCTGGTGAAAACGTTGGAGGAAAAAGGCATCGGCAGGCCCTCCACCTACGCCACAATCCTCTCCATCATCCAGAACCGCGAGTACGTTGAGAAACTTCAGGGCCGTTTTTATCCCACGGAACTCGGGATGGTGGTGAGCGACCTGTTGGTGAAGAACTTCAGCGACATCTTCGAGGTGGCTTACACCGCCCACATGGAAGAAGAGCTGGACGAAGTGGAGGAAGGGAAACTCACCTGGACGGAAGCTCTCGACGAGTTCTACAAGAAGTTCAAGAAAGATTTGCGGCTAGCCGAACGCGAGATGGATGACATCAAGGGAGAAGGCATCCCGACCGAGGTGAAGTGTGAGAAGTGTGGCAAGCCCATGGTGATCCGCCTGGGACGCAACGGCCAATTCCTCTCCTGCACGGGCTATCCCGAGTGCGATGGAACCAGCGACCTGCCGCCTGAGCTGGCTGCGAAATACGCCAGTGGCGGGCCTCCGGCGCCCGAACTCCCAGAACAGACCTGCGAAAAATGCGGCAAGCCCATGGCCGTCAAGCGCGGCCGCTTTGGATTCTTCCTGGCTTGCACGGGTTATCCCGAATGCCGGAACACCAAGAAAATCGTGATGAAGGAAGGCGCCGCGACGGCCGTCAGCGACACGCTGCTGGAGGAGAAGTGTCCTGAATGCGGCAGCAACCTGGTGCTCAAGCACGGCCGCTATGGGCAGTTCACCGCCTGCAGCAACTATCCGCAATGCAAATACGTGAAGCGACAGACCCTCGGCATTCCCTGTCCCGAAAAAGGCTGCACGGGTGAACTGGTCGCGCGCCGCACGCGCAAAGGCAAGACCTTTTACGGCTGCAGCCGCTACCCTAACTGCAAGTTCACCGCCTGGGACAAACCCGTCAACGAACCCTGCCCCCATTGCGACTATCCCCTCCTGCTTGAGAAGCATAAGAAGGACGGCCCGCCCCTCCGCTACTGCCCGAATGAAGGATGTAAATACCAGCGGGCGGTGGCGTGAAAGCGAGTTGAGAGTCGCGTGAAAGCAAGTCGAGAGTCGAAAGTCGAAGGTCGAAAGTCCGTTGAGACCTTGGTTGGACCAAGCTCCCTGTGCACAATCGGCTCGCCTTCTTCCACGGGTAGTGGCGTCATTTGGAATGGGATCCCTTTCGACCCGCAGGCGGAGTCTCTTCTGTGCTGCTATAATCACTCACAGTGCGGCTGTTGGCCGCAACCAAATCGGCGCTCTCCGTGTCCTCCGTGCCTCTCGAGCTTTAACACTGAGCACACGGAGCACCTCGGTGACCTCCGTGTTGAAGTTCTTCTGGCCACGGAGGGCACGGAGACGCCGGTGACGCGGAGAGAATTTTGCGCAGTGCGCGAAGAAGATAGCAACCAGTGCCACAGAAGGGCCTTTGATGAGGGCGGTCACGATCGCCGGAGGCGGGCTGGCAGGCAGTGAAGCCGCGTGGCAACTCGCTGTCCGGGACATTTCCGTTACGCTGTATGAGATGCGGCCGGTGCGCTCGACGCCCGCCCACAAGACGGACCGTTTGGCGGAGCTGGTTTGCAGCAACTCGCTAAAGTCGAACACGCCGGGCGCCGCCTCGTGGCTCCTGAAGGAAGAGTTGCGGCGCTCCGGGTCGCTCCTGTTAAAGCTTGCTGGTGAGTGTGCCGTTCCGGGTGGCGGGGCATTGGCGGTTGACCGAGAGCGATTCTCGGCCTCCGTCACTCAGGCGCTCGCCGAGCACCCACTCGTCACAATACGCCGGGAAGAGCTGCGGGAAATTCCCTCCGACGGTCTTGTGTTGATCGCCACTGGCCCCCTCACCTCGGACGCCTTGGTTCGCTGCCTTCAGTCGCTCACGGGCTCTGAAAACCTGGCCTTCTACGATTCCATCAGTCCCATCGTTGATGCTGAAACGCTGAACCATGAACGCCTCTTCCCTGCCTCACGCTACGGAAAGGGCGGCCGTGATGACTACCTGAATTGCCCCCTGAACGAAGCGGAATACCGCGCCTTCTATGACGCACTGCGAGGCGCGGAGACAGTGCCGGCGCATGAATTCGAAGACCTGAATTACTTCGAGGCCTGCCTGCCCATCGAAGAACTGGCGCGGCGAGGGTACGACACGCTTCGCTTCGGCCCCATGAAGCCCGTGGGCCTGCTCGACCCGCGGACCGGCAAGCAGCCCTTCGCCGTGGTGCAGCTCCGGGCCGAAAACCTGCGCTTTTCAAGCTACAACCTGGTGGGGTTCCAGAACCACCTCAAGTTTCCCCAGCAGGGGCGCATCCTGCGCATGATCCCCGGGCTCGAAAATGCCGAGTTCTTGCGCTTGGGGCAGATTCATCGCAACACTTATATCAATGGGCCAAGGTTGCTCGAGGCCGACCTCAGCCTTCGTGCCGCGCCCAACGTCTTCATCGCAGGCCAGCTTTGCGGTGTGGAAGGATACGTGGAGTGCATCGCCACCGGGTTCCTTGCCGGAGTGGCGTTGGCTCAGCAGGTGGCAGGGGCTGCCTTCACGCCGCCCCCGCGCGCGACGGCGCTCGGGTCGTTGCTCCACTATACTTCGCACGCCGACCCCGGCAACTATCAGCCTGCCAACATTTCTTTCGATTTGCTTCCGCCCCTGGAGAACCTGCCCAGGCTCATCGCGCGTGACCGTCGCGCCCGGCGCGCGCGACAATGTGAGAGGGCCCTTGCCGACCTCCAGGAGTGGCTCCACGAGCTTAATAACGTTGTCATTCCGACCCCGCAGTCGCGGGGGAGGAATCTCGCTCTGAGTCCTGCCTCGACAGACCCGAGCGCGATTCCTCCCCCGCGACTGCGGGGTCGGAATGACAGGCCGGAAACGGATCCCCGGCATGGATGAACTCATCGAGCGCTACGTCAACTACCTCCAGTACGAGCGGAATGCCTCCCCGCACACGGTCCGTAACTACCGCAGCGACCTCCTACAGTTCCGGGATTACCTGGCGGAGGGCCGCGCCACCGCCGCTGTTGATGTCAGATCGGTCGACGCTTTGCGCATCCGCGGCTTCCTCAGCATTCTTTTCTCTAAGCAAGAAAAGAAGTCGTCCATCGCCCGGAAGCTCTCGGCGGTGAGGGCATTCTTTAAGTTCTTGAAGCGCGAGGGAGTGCTCGCCGAGAATCCTTCCACGCTTGTCTCGACTCCCAAGCAGGACAAGACCCTTCCCAGGATCATGACTATGGAAGAAATGAACACTTTCCTCGACGCTGTGGCCGAAGCTACCAAAACCGCAGAGCCCGTGATGCGGCGCGACCGCGCGCTGCTGGAAATGCTTTACGCCTCGGGCCTGCGCGTGAGCGAATTGGTGGGCCTGGATCTCCGCAGCGTGAACTTCGGAGACTGCATGGTGCTCGTCCGCGGCAAGGGACGAAAGGAGCGGATCGTGCCCTTCGGCTCCAAGGCTAAGCAGGCCCTCGAGGACTACCTCCCGGTCCGGCAAAGAATCCTCCAGGAAAGGAAGAAGTCCGGCCAGCAGGCCCTGTTTTTGAATGTGTGGGGGGAGCGGCTCACCACACGCTCCGTGGACCGGCTGGTGAAAAAATACGTCCGGCACTACGGGCCGGCTGTAAAGGTCAGCCCACATTCGCTCCGCCATGCTTTTGCCTCTCACCTCCTCACGGAGGGAGCTGACCTGAGGGCAATCCAGGAAATGCTGGGGCACGCCAGCCTGTCAACTACGCAGAAGTACACCCAGGTCTCAATCAAACAGTTAATCGAGGTCTACGACAAAACCCACCCCAAGGCGTGAGGTTAGAAGAGCAGGTGTCAGGTGCCAGGTGTCAGGTGCCAGGTGCTACAAGACTTGCTTCGGCTTCGCGGCCCAGTTGTTCGATAAGGCTTAAGGCTTCTTTGACGTCTTCCTTGCGAGTGCGGTGGTTCAGGACGCACAGGCGAAGCACGGTCTGCAACCCGAGGCGTGTGGAAGAGAGCATTAGCCTGCCGCTGGCGGTGATTTTGGCCACGAGCTTCTCGTTCAAACGGTTGAGGTACGCCTGGGTGTCGGTAGCGGGGAGCCGCTCGGGCACATAGCGGAAAGTGAAGATGCCGAGCTGGGGCCGAGTCACCAGCTCAATTCTTGGCGAGCGCTCGAACAAGCGAGCCGCATACTCAGCCAGGTCAAGGCAACGGTCGATGATCTGGCGGAAGCGGCGCGCGCCGTAGGTCTTGAGCGCCATCCAGACCTTCAGGGCTCGGAAGCTTCGTGTCAACTGGAGACCGTAATCGCAGAAATTCACCTCACGTTCCTGGCGCGCCACGTCGACCATGTATTCCGGCATGATGCGGAAGGTTTCGCGCATCAAGCCGCCGTTGCGCACCAGCACGCAACCTGCTTCGAAGGGGCAGTAGAGCCACTTGTGCGGATCGAGCGCCACCGAGTCGGCTTGCTCGATTCCGCTCAGGCTCCGCCGCCCGCGCTCGGTGAGCGCCGCGAACCCCCCGGAAGCTGCGTCGGCGTGAAACCAGAGCGAGTAGGCGCGGGCTATCTGGGCGATCGAGGCAAGCGGATCGACGGCCCCCGTGTTGGTGGCGCCGGCGTTGGCCACGACGGCGAAGGGCCTGAGGCCGGCCTCGAGGTCGCGTTGGATCTCGCGCTCCAGCTCGCCCGTATCCATACGGAAGTTCGCGTCGGTCGGAATGCGTCGCATCTGTGCGGCGGAGATCCCCAGGATGCGCAGCCCGCGGTCGATCGAGGCGTGCGTCTGATTCGAGAGATACACGCGGGCGTCGCGGGTTTCATCATTCAACACGGCGCGCCGTGCCACGGCGAGCGCAGTGAGAGAGGCCACCGAGCCGCCGCTCACCAGCAGGCCGGCGGCCGTATCCGGTAGCCCCAGCATCCCCTTGAACCAATCCATGACCACCAGCTCCACTTGGCTCGGCCCGGACGACTCAACCCAAGTGCCCGCGAAGACGTTCGAGCCCGCCACCAGCGCGTCCGCCAGAATGCTGACGAAATTGGGCGCGCTGGGGATAAAAGCGAAAAAGCGCGGATGGTCGAGGCTGAAAGCGTTCGGCGCCACCTTCTGCGTGTACTCCGCGAAGACCGCTTCGAAGGCGCGGCCCTCCTCGGGCAGCGGCTCGCGCAGCAGCGCTTCCGTCTGTTCGCGATCGAGCTCGCGACCGAGAGGGCTGGCGCGAAGATTTTGCAGGCGCGCGACGATCCAGTCCACAACCTGGTAGCCGGCCCGTCGCATCATTTCGGGCTCCAGGTCGAGCGAGGTATCGTCGATTCGCGTCTCGAGCTGGTCAAGTGTAATGTTGCTGTCCATGAGCTACCTTCCTGGCACGACCAAAAGTATGGAACTGAAGCGTACGCGATACGCACCGCCGAGTAAAGCTGTGTATCGTCAAAAGCGCATTGTGCCGCCTGTGGCGCTATTGGCGAACTTCATCGCGTGGCGCGAAGAAAACCAGATACTTTTCCCGCAAGGCGGGATCAGGATGACATGTCATTCTGAGCGAAGCGAAGAATCTGCTTTTGGTTGCGGCTATGCCGCGCTGTAGCACTGGTTTTCATCTTCTTCTCGTGCGGCGAAGATTTCCTACGATCATCGCTTGGCCCCGGACGGCTGGAATTGTCGATTGCCGATTTTCGATTTCTGATGGACATTGGAAGGAGTTACCACACCACTTCTTCAATCGTCACACCCCTCACCCCTGAACTGTCAGAGCGTGGCCCCCTCTCCCCGGCCTGGTCTTTACCTATATCTTGGGCTGGACACAGGGGGCAGAAGTCAGAAACTTAGCCCTCTCCCTTGGGGAGAGGGTGGCCCGCTGCCGGCGTTTTCATCAGCCGGAGCGGGCCGGGTGAGGGGTTACTTCGACGGCGCCGCCCATACCCTCAATCAGGTCTTGACACATCACGCTTTCAGAGATAAACCTTAGCTCTTGAGGTGTTGCGTTTTCAGAGATGACCAGCCGCTGTGGCTATACGCACAACGGCCCGAACGTGTACATCTGCGACGCCAGCATCTTTCCATCTTGTACGGACGAGACAACCACCCTCTCCATGCTGGCGTTCGCGCTGCGCAATCGTGAATACGTGATCGAGAAGTTTCGTCGAGGCGAACATTGAAAAACCTCGCTTTTGAACCTGGGCTAGCGCGGGATCACAATCCCCGACTTTTGGGTGCAAAAATACTGAGTCGAAAGCGCCAGGATTGCTGTCTTGCACCACCCCGAGATGGGGGTCTGAGGAAGCGTCGGGCAGAGGGAGGCATATGCAGATCAGGATCTCATTGCGAATACTTGCGGTCAGCCTGTTGCTGACTGTGGGGCGAGTCTATGGCCAGGTTGATACCGGCGCAATTCTCGGGAACGTGAAGGATCCGAGCGCCGCCGTCATCCCTGGGGCTAGAGTCATTTTAACGAACCAAGGCACCGGCCTTACGCTTTCCATCGTCACGGGTGGTGACGGGAGTTACGTTTTCCGGCCGATCAAGATCGGCGCCTACACCCTGGAGGCGCAATTCAAGGGTTTTCAGACCGTCCAGCACAGGGACGTCACGGTCGAGGTGCAGCAGCAGGTGGTGGTGAACTTCACCCTCCAGCCCGGCCAGATTACGCAGTCCATTGAGGTCACGGCGGCCCCGCCCTCCCTGCAAACTCAGGACGCCTCGGTGGGGCAGGTGGTAGGGGCGCGGGCGGTCAATGACTTGCCGCTCAACGGCCGCAATTACACCTTCCTGGCCCAACTTTCAGCCGGAGTTACTCAGGACCAGCAGGATACTCGAGGCCTGGGAGCGAGCGGCAGTTTCGCGGCCAACGGTACGCGCCCCGCGCAGAACAACTACTTGTTGGATGGAATCGACGACAATGCCGACCTCGTGGATTTTCTCAATGGTACGGCGTATGTCGTCCGGCCTCCGGTGGATGCCATTCAAGAGTTCAAGGTCCAGACAAACGATTACAGCGCCGAGTTTGGACGATCGGCAGGCGCCGTCCTGAATGCGACCATCAAATCAGGAACCAATCAGTTCCACGGGAACGCTTGGGAATTCGTGCGCAACGACAAGTTCGACGCGGCCAACTTCTTCGAGAACTCCCCCTCGCCAATCGCCAAGGGCGAGTACCGTCAGAACCAGTTCGGCGCCACCATCGGCGGCCCGATCCGCAAAGACAAAACGTTCTTCTTTGCCGACTACGAAGGGACCCGCATTCGCCAGGCAATTCCCTGGGTCGCCACCGTGCCCACGGCGCTGGAGCGATCCAGTGGATATACCGACCTGAGCGAGTTGATCACCGGTCAGGAGGGCCCGGGGGCAACCCGCACCGACCTGCTGAACAGGACCTTCCCTTTGGGCACCGTGTTTGATCCTGCCACTACGCGGTCGGTTGTGCAGGGGCAGGTCGACCCTGTGACCAGGTTTACCGCGACGGCGGATGGATTCGTTCGTGATCCTTTTTACGTGAACGGCGAAGCCGCGCTGGCAGGCATTACGGACTTTACGACGCCGGCACAAATCGCCCTGCTCAACCAACTTCCGGCCTCGCGCCTGGATGCGAACGCCATCCATTTGCTAAACCTGTTCCCGCCTCCCACTTCGTCCAGCCTTTTCAACAACTTTTCCAGCAACCCCGTCCTCCGCAACAACGTGAACCAGTTTGATGTACGAGTGGACCAAAACTTCAGCGACAAGGATCAACTGTTCGGCCGGGTCAGCTATTCGGACAACCCCGAGTTCCTTCCCGGTCCTTTTACGGGAATCGCGGATGGCGGGTCTTTTACCGACGGCAACCAGACGGTGGTTTCTATCAATGCGGCCCTGAGCGAGACGCACTCTTTTTCACCCTCGTTGGTGAACGAAGCTCGTTTGGGCTTCACGCGCATCGGGAGTTCGCGGCTCCAGCCCTTCGCCAATGACCTCGGCGCCTCTGGCACGTATGGCATCCAGGGTGTCCCCCAGGTTACGGACAACGGCGGCCTGGGCTCGCTCTTCATCACGGGTCTCAACACACTGGGCAGCAACGAGTTTCTTCCCTCCGTTGAATATAACTCCACCGTTCAATTCACCGACAACATCACGAAGATTCAGGGAAAACAAACTCTCAGGGCAGGGATCGAGTTTCAGCACCTGAAGTTCTCGATTCTGCAGCCCCCCGCCGGTCGTGGGGATTGGACTTTCAGCGGCGCTTTCACCGAGGTCCCTGAAACTGGCGGCGGAAACACCGGGTTGGCCCAGATGCTGATTGTCCCAATTAACGGCACGGTGCCCGGCGCCTACGATATGGTGGGCGGGGCCGACGACATGGGCGCTTCCAATTACGCCAACACGGATATGGGGCGCAACTATTATGGCTTCTACTTCCAAGATGATTGGAAGACCACAAGTAAACTCACTCTGAACCTCGGACTACGCTGGGAGTACTTTGGCCAGATTGTGGAGAATTTCGGAGCGCAGTCCAATTTCCTTCCCTCGGGCGGGAGCGGGCCGTCACAGTTCATGCTTACCCAGGCGCGGTGCAAAACTCCGTTGTCCGCTGCCTTTCTGGCGGCCGCCAAGACTGACAACATCAATGTGACCTGTTCGTCTATCCCCGGACTCGGGCATTCGCAGTTGGCCAACTTCTCGCCCCGCGTAGGCTTCGCTTACAGGATTACGCCTAAGCTCGTGGCCCGCGGCGGGTTCGGTCTCTTCTATGGAGGATTTGAGAACTCTGTGGTCGAGACTTATGTCGATTTCCCCTTCCAGTTCACCTTGGGCTACCCGGCGCTGACGAGCGCGCAACCCATCACTTTTGCCAATGGGGCCATCGGAACCCTGGAAACCGGCCTCACGGCAATCACCCCACTGACGTCAGCCGCGGCTGAGCCGAGTGGCGTGTCCTTCACCGGCGAAGACTTCCACATGAAGACGCCTTATACCGAAGGCTACAACGTTACACTCCAGTACGAAATCACGCCCAACCAGACTTTCCAGATTGGTTACGTGGGGAATTCCGTGCGCCATCTCGGCGTCTACATCAACCCGAATAGCCCCAGCGAGATCCTTCCGCCCGGGCTCAACTCCTACGACTATTCCCCTTATCCCGACTTCCAAAACGGGATCACCTATACCTCCATGGCCGGCGACAGCTACTACAACGCGTTGCAGGCCAACTTCGAGCGCCGCTTCAGCGCGGGCCTCAATCTCCTCGCCAACTTCACTTACTCGAAATGTCGCACGGATGCCTCAGACGTGCTGAATGCGACGGCGATCCTTTTCCGCGCGCCGATGCTTCCACACTTCGGCGTCCAGGGAGACTATGGCTTGTGCGACTTTGACGTTCCCAAGGTTGTGCACGTGAGCGGCACCTACGAATTGCCCGTGGGCAAGGGTAAGCGGCTACTCGGCAACGGCGGGCGATTCGTCGACGGCGTGCTGGGCGGCTGGAAAACCAATGGGATCTTAACCCTCCAGGATGGCATGCCGTGGACCATTGGCTGTGTGATTAGCACGACTTCCGGCTACGGCTGCAACGCCTTGCTGGTTCCCGGGCAGAACAAGATCGCCGGTCCGCACGACGTCAATCAGTGGTGGAACCCCGCGGCCTTTGCCAGCCCGCCGGTCGCCTCGACCATCGGGCAGTCCGACTACTCTCCCTTGGGTGGAGCTCCTACCCAGGCTTACGGCCCGGGCTACCACCGCTTCGATTTCTCGCTCTTCAAGGAGTTCCGCACTTCGGAGAGAACCCATCTCGAATTCCGGGCAGAGTTCTTCAATTTGGTCAATCACCCGAATTTCTCCCCGCCTGGATTCTACGGAAATGGGGTTGTGGCCTCGCCTGGTTCGCTCGACTACACCTCGCCCACCACCTTCGGCACGATCAATTCGACGCGCGACGGACAGAACGATCAAAGAGAAATTCAGTTTGCGCTGAAGTTTTATTTCTAAGACCTGGCTGGCTCAGTTGGGCGGGTCTGCGCCACCCGCGAGCACGTTGGATGATTGATGCCCAAGCCTCTCTCGACCAACAATTCTTGGATATTACGATAGGCAAGGGAATAGCGAAGGTACCAACCGGCGGCACAGAGAATGAGCTCGGGGGCAAAGTGCCGCCATCTCACATGCAGATGCACTGTCCTGTCGATCTATTTGGGTAAGAACAACCGGCCCCAGATGTGCCGAAGACGACCAGCCCACTGCGTGTTCCATTCCTGGCGTTCTACCCAGGACTGGGGCTGCACCCAACTTCTGCGGAGATTTTCCCAATAAAGAGCCCTTGTTTCGGAAAAAGCCTTCGCACCGCCCGGCGCGACATATTTGTTTTCAACTTGAAATTCGGTTGGGGGCTCGGCTGGCAGTTCGCTGCCAAACGGATACCTCTCCTGCAAGCTTACTACCGCTACCCGCCAATACTCCTGTGCCACCTCTTCCTCCTGGGCGCGTCGCTTGCCACTCCAGTTTGCACTTTGTTCGATGAATTCAGCGGGAGCCTCAGGCTGCAGTTGCATCACAGTGCCTCTCGAAAGATATACGCCCAAAAGAGGGACCATTATTACCAGGCAAACCCCTGCCATCAGCGCTAGCTGCGCAACTATCCGTCTACGCTCTGGGCGGTTTCCACGCTGAAGGGAAGGGGAGGGCGGTTTTGTCCAACCCCTCTCTGAGAGGCCCTCGAGTTCTCTTCGGGAGGTCTCGTACTGGTTCTTCAACCGTCTTTGCTCCGCTTCGAGACCCGCTGCAGCGTTATCTGCAACTTGGCTGAGGACCGCCAGTTTCGTCTTGGCCAAGCTGGCCAACTGCTGCTTGCTCTCCTCTACCACCCGCCCCGAATTCTTCAGTTCTTCCCGCAGCCTCTCCACCGCTGCGTCGGCTTGCTCCTGAAACTGCTGGGACCACCGCTCCCCCAGATCCTGGGCGATCTTCTGCAAATCCTCCGCCTGCCTCGCGTCCTTTCCCTGGAAAGCTTGCAGAGTGCCCTCGATCCGCCCCTGGAAGTCCTCCACCAGCGCCCCCACCCGCCCCTCCAGCGCTTCCACCGCCAAGGACACTCCCGTCAGGCGTTCCTCTGCAGCGCCAGCCCGAGCCATGAAACCCGTCTCCCCCTTCTGCTCAGCCACCTGCAGTTGCGCTATCGCCTGTTCGGCGGCCAGCTTAATGGATTCTACCTCCACGTTCGCTGGCTCATGCATCACCTGCGCATGCTCCCGAAATGCTTGCGCCAGTTGCTGGGCATATTCCTCTCGGGTAGCTTGGCTCAGGGACGCCAGTTTCGCCTCGGCCAGGCTGGCCAACTGCTGCTTGCTTTCCTCTACCACCCGCCCCGAATTCTTCAGTTCTTCCCGCAGCCTCTCCACCGCTGCGTTGCCTTGCTCCCGAAACTGCTGGGACCACCGCTCCCCCAGAAGCTGGGCGATCTTCTCCAAATCCTCCGCCTGCCTCACACTGTTCCCCTTTAAAGCCTGCAGAGTGCCCTCGATCCGCCTCCGGAAGTCCTTCACCAGCGCCCCCACGCGCCCCTCCAGCGCTTCCACCGCCAAGGACACTCCCGTCAGGCGTTCCTCTGCAGCGCCAGCCCGAGCCATGAAATCCGTCTCCCTCTTCTGCTCAGCCACCTGCAGTTGCGCTCTCGCCTGTTCGGCGGCCAGCTTAATGGATTCCACCTCCGCGGCCGCTGCCTCATGCATCACCTGCGCATGCTCCCGAAATGCTTGCACCAGTTGCTGGCCATATTCCTCTCGGGTAGCGTGGTGGACCCTCGCCAGCAGCCTCTCTACCAAGGGTAAGTGCGCTCTCAACATTGTGCTCTCGCGAAACGGCTCGCGAACTCCACCGCCATGTTGTGGTAAAGTTTTTGAAGGACGTTTCCAAGATCTGTCAGATAAGTTCAACGTGTCCATACCATCAAACCAGGAGCAGCCTATCTTCAGCCGGAATTTCTTCTTCAGTCTTCAAGGGACTTGGAGTGATTTGGCTCATCGTCTACTAGCAGGATCCTGTCAATATAAATGTTGTCCACACCGGTTCTTGGTGTTTCTAGGAACATCTGCTACCTGAAAAACCATATCGCTTAAGGAGCAGTTACAGATCGATCTCGTGCCTCGCTCGCCATTTTCTAGGGCAGCGCTCGCAATGTATGAGACGCCAATGAAACTCCCCCCGAACGGGTCGTCAGTGGTTGGGATCGGGCTGTCCCCGAAGTCTTGACATACGACCGCGGCCACCACTATGGCAGAAACACACGATCCCCTTTACTCATACTTATCCTCCTTGAACTGCTTAAGTTATCTCCCAATATGGAGAAGGCAAGAAAGAGAGAAGCTTCGCGCATTTTGGCCTCGCTGCCGCCACCCGCTAAAAAGTCGACAAACCAATACCGTTCCGCTTTTATTGCTCATGTAAGCCGATTCATCAATAGCACCTTGGTACTACAAGACAAAATGACCACTACTAGGCTCCTGGTTTGTCCAATGCGACTGGAAGAGGTCCCACCGTTGAGGCATTAATGCCAGTGTCATGCAACAGGAGTTCGTTGCCATAGTGGGTCAGGGCACGACTTAAGTCGTGCGGTTCAGAAGGCGACCAGAGATTTTCCTGGCTTCTGCGGCGGGCTTTATGCCCGCCTCGGGCATGGCTGAAAGCCATGCCCTGACGAATTAGGAAACGAACTTTTGTTACACGACACTAGTGTCCTGAGTCAGAGGTTCGTTGATGAAGTCAGCCCCGACTTGTCGGGGCGAAAGAGGGTAGCCAACGGCGTCAACCGTGGGTATGCGAACCCTCCCCTTTCCCCCGTCCCCTCTCCCGCCCGCCGCGGCGACAGAGGGGTGTCCCGCTCTGCGGGACGGGGTGAGGGCTCCTTCCCCAAGGGCTGGCGCCCTGGTCCCGCGTACGCGGGATTACGCCCCTGCCGGGGCTGTGGAACGGCCACTTTCTGTTCGAAGACTTAAGGGTGGTCTCATAGCCAGTAGGCTCGTACGGGTTGGTCCAGGACCACCGACACCCTTGCCTGAAATCGCGGAAGCTCACCGGCAAACTCCGCGCGCCGGTTCACTTCCTCAGCAAAGTTCGGCACTTACCCGCCGGCTAGTTACCTACTATTGCCTTTCGATTTGTGGTCAATGAGATGGAGGTTCAGCGGGGAGCTGTCGACGGCCCCAAAAGTGGCTGACTGTAGTGAAATTGTAGTGGAACGATGCAGGCTTTCGTGGGTGGCGCACACCCGCCCACCATTAAGATCGGCGGACCGTAGGCCGCGGCGGGTCTGCGACATGCTGATTCCGCTTGAGGCTGAGGTGGAATCTTTGCATGCCTCGGCTGCGGCATTTTTGCGGCCTCAATCATCTTCATTACGTGACCACTAGCATCCCCCAGGGCGGGATCGCGCCCGCCTCCGCACTCCCGCTCTTGTGAATCCGGCGTTTTGGCTCTTGACACGAGGCCGGAAATGGGGTAGCCTACTGTAGTTGACTTATGCTGAACGCCGGCACAGATTCTGAGTCGTGAATTGTGAATACGGTAGGTGGTAGGTGGGGTAGAACAGGATGCAAGAGTCAGGATTCGGGATTCAGGAAGTGAAAGGGCAGGTTACAGAGGGTAGGGAAAGGGGGCAATTCTATTGTGAATTATGAATTGCTCTGCTCCTTGTTGGCACCGCTTGGCGCCTGCTGCTTGCCCGCTGGTCCGTTTGAGAGTAGCGGGAGCTGGCAGGACTTTTTACACGGACGACTGCAATGGACAACATGTCGTCCACATCAGTGAAAGAGGAAGCTGTAGTAATTTCAAAAAGTGAACGACCGAAGCGGGCATGTCTATGAAAACAAAGGACCGGCTTTTAGCAGCCCGCGCCAAAGCTGGAATGTTATAGAAAACAAAGGTGTTTACGCGTTGAAAGCGGTAATGTCGTTGAAAAGAAAGGTTGTAGGTGGCAGGTCGTAGGTGGGGGAAGAACAGGATTCACGATTCAGGACTCGGGAGGCAGAAGAGCCGGGGGCGGGTTACAGAGGTCTATTGGCAGGCTGTGGTTGAGGGAACACACGCGGTTTTTAGACAGACGGACACAGACCCTTCTACTTTGGCTGGCATCGGGTTCAGTCACCGCGCTGGCGCTGGTCGCTACGACACCCGCGCGGCTCAACCATAGGAGCATCATTGTGGGCAAGCACGCTGTTCCCGAGCTCAGCTACGCAATGACGTTCGCCACTACCTCGGCAATCGTGCTCAAATGGTTTCGCGATTTGTGTGCACCGGGACAAGAGTATGACGAATTCCTAAAAGGCGTGGAAACGATTCCAGTGGGCTGTGGCGGCCTGTGCGTGTTGCCGCATTTCATGGGTACCAGCATGCCTTCTTTCGACCCTCGCGTGCGCGGGGCATTCATCGGGCTCACCCTCGGCCACACCCGGGCTCACTTGGCGCGCGCCATCATGGAATCCTGCGCCTGCCTGCTCGAGGACGCTACTTGAGCCTTATGCAGCGGCTCTACGGAGACGCAGGCTCCCCAACCGCGGTTAAGCCCCCTCCGTCTTGAGAGGACTCACGCTATGCAGACGCTAGGTGTAGGTATCATCGGAGAAAGCGGGTGGCCAATTCCCCCACGGTGCCCTGAATCATTCAGGGCGCCGGATGCGAATCGTCACACGAGGAAGCGGGAGCGGATACTTTGCTGCACGGCGGGGCTGCGACGCATAAACCATTCCCCAACCTCAGCAGAGGCTTCAAGAAGCATGTTGAAAATAGCCCCTGCAAACCGGAGGCAGACATCGAGAACCTTCACACCCAGCCAGACCAGCAAATTCTGCACCGACCTTGCGGGGTCTCGAAGCTCGAAACTGAGGCGGTAGTGTGGCCTGTCCGTACGATACCTCATCAGGACCATCCCCGCATAAATGGCTCCGGCTGCAACAGCCAGCAACTTCAACAAGTGGCCAAACACGATGCTCAAATACGTAACCATTTTCGCGTTTACCCTTTCCTTTCTTCAAGACCGCTCACACTAAGTTAGATTCGAGTTGGTCGAAAAGGATTCATGCTCTTATCAAACAATAGTTGGTTGTTTTTCATAGGGTTAGATCCACCTCAGGCCGAATCCGTTTCGACCTTTCGCTCAGCCTTCGATATTGCGCAGGCTGGCAAACGCCTATCGTCTTGTTCCAGTAGACCGTCGTGGGAAACATACTCCGGAATGGAAATTGCCCGCGGTCTTCATCACGGATGCAAGCAAACAAGCTGGCGCACCTGAACACCGTCGCCGGTGTGTTCCAGTTTGAAGTGGATGCCGACGGAAGTACTACCTCGAAGGTGTGGGAGTGGAAATAGCTGAAACACTGCGCTCAGGCTCTGCTGATTTCATCCAGAAGCTGCCGCAGCCGCGCTATGGGGACTTGTGCCTGGCCGAAGCGGAGCAGGTTGTAGAGGCGAGTGAATTCCCAGACGCCAGATCCGAGACGGGTTTCCAACAACGATTGAGCGAACTCCCAGGGTGTTAGCGCGGCGGGCTTTCGATAGCCTTTCTTGCGCAGGGCCTTCAGCAGCCTTTGATAAGTCATGGTGGCTTGGCGCGGGCTCAGTGCGAACTCCCGGCGTCCAAACTTCCACACCCAGAAAAACCGGATTTCGGCCAGCGAACCGCCCTTTTCACCAGCTACCAAGGCTGCCAGGATGAGCACCATTAATAAGAGCATGAAAAGCTTGTGCGACATCAGCCACGCTTCGACGAGGAAGGCCACCCGCACCCCCTGATGTCTAAGCTTGTCGGTGCGGTCCCGGAATTCCTGCTGGAAATTCCTGGAGGTTTGTTCCACCTGCCGCGCCAGCCGGACTTGATGGCTGAAATCGTAGTTGACAATCCACTCGCTCCAAAAAAGGTTCAAGGCATCGAGGTAATCGTCCCATGCTCCGGCGCGGATGGGGTTGGGGTCCGCAGGGGTGGGATCAAACGCAATCCAGCCGTAATTCGGAAAATACACTTCCACCCAGCTATGGGCATCACGAGCGCGGACCACAAAATCCTTGCCGATACGGTTATAAGAACCCGTCT
>JBEKUR010000041.1:0-33720 GCA_049514855.1 Terriglobia bacterium | reverse complement strand
CGGCTCCCCCCAACGAGACCATCATGATCCCGCCGATTCCCAGGCCCACGCACAGTTCTTTCACCCAGCAAGGATGAAATGCCAGGCCAACCACACCGAGCGGCTTATGCTCGAAGAGCCGAGTCATAACCTTGAAAGAGCCCAGGAGGGCCAAGAGTTCGAAAAGAAAGGAGAACCCGTACCACGCGCCGGCTCGCGGGATGAGATTCCGAACCTCTCGTGCCAGGAGATAAGCAAGCGAATAAGCGAGGAAGACCAGCACGAGGGACAAGAAGAACCGCCAAACGGGCCGGAGGTTCCCATCCAGAAGGAAGAAGTCTTCAAGCGTCATGGCAGGTCTTTCTCCGGGTTTTCCTGAATTCGGCCGGGCTGGTCCGCCCAGACTTCCAGGCCAGTGCGCGAGACGGCGAAGTTGATAATCTGCCCTCCGAGTTGGGTCAGAGCATCCTCGACTGCAGGCTTCGTTCCCGGCTCTACCATAAAGACCACGCAGCCTCCGCCCCCAGCCCCACAGACTTTGGCGGCGACCGTGCCATGTTTTCGCGTTTGCTCGATCATGTTGTCGATGGTGGGTGTGGAAATGCCTTTGAAATTCTGTTTGCGGTTTTCCCACTCCAAAGCCAGCAACTCCGCCACATCTTTCCAGTCTCCGGTCAGGAGGGCTTCCCGCATCTGGCTGGCAATGGTCGTAATCTGGTCGAAATTGCGACGCACTTGCTCCTCGCCGTCAATGTGCGACTTCATCACTTCCCAGTTGTTGATGGCTGAATCTCGAGGCTGGCCCGTGTAACAAAGGACAAAGCGCTTTTCCAGGTCGGAAACAAAAACCGGAAGCTTCTCGCGTTTCACGCCGTCGCACGCCAAGTGGACCACGTTCGCCCCACCGTAAAGCGCCGGGAAATAGTCCTGCCAGCCGGTGGGAACGCGGATCACGATAGCCTCCACATTCTTCGCGATTTCGAGGATTTGGGTGCGGGTGATGCGCTTGCCGGTGACGCGCGCCAAGCCTCCGCAGAGCGCGATGTTTAGGGCCGAGGAACCGCCCAGGCCAGCGCCCGCCGGAACCTGCGAACTGGTCTCAATGTTTAAGCCTCGGTTCGGCTCGAAAAAAACTACCAACTCTCGAACCAAAGGTAGCCGGGACTTGCCGCGCGCCAGATCAGCAAGGTCTTCGAAAGTCTCCCGAATTTCCCGGTCCTGGGAAACCAGAACGATATGCCGGTCCGGCCGCGTCTCAATCACGCAGGAGGCGTAACAGCGGATGGCGATGTTAACCGTCTGGGCCCCCGGATGAAAAAGGTAGAGCGGCCAGATGTCAACTGTGCCGCCCGCCAGATCTACTCTTGCCGGTGCTCGAGCTTCTACTCGCATGGAAACCTCGTTTGTAGTCAGTCGTCAGTGGTCAGTTGAAAAAGCGCACCCACTTACCACGTACCACCAACCAATGTCCAAGTTGTCATTCCGAGCGGAGCGAGGAATCTCGCCCTGGTCTGTGGGGGAACGAATCAGAGCGAGATTCCTCGCTCCGCTCGGAATGACAGCTTTTGTTCTGACTCCTGACTCCCGATTTCTGCTTTCTGATTTCTGCTTTCTACCTATTCTTGTGTCACTTCCATATTCTCATCTATCGACAGCGTCGGCCAACCTATCTTGGCGGGATCGGAAGGCGCCGCCGTGATCTTGAAATGCTGGCCGTCGTTGACGTCAGCGATGTAATTGTAACCCCGACGGTTGGCGCCGGAGAAACTGATCGCTCCGTCCTGCTGGAGTTGGTCGATGCCGGCGTAGGACCCGTGGCTGGCCAGGTAAAGGCGCTCCGCCTGCGCGATCGCCAACAGATCAGTTTTCACACCCACCATGTCGATCACCTGCTTGGGTGGGGCTCCGCCTGTCGGACCCTGTGTGAACTGCGTCTTGATCACCATCCAGACAATGGCCAGCACAATGACTAAACCCAAAACACTTGCTGCTGCCTTCATGCCGCCCCCTGGTAACGCAACGCGCCTTTCAGCGTTGCGCCTCCTTGATATTTGACTTTCAGCCTTTGGACCGCCACCCATGTTCGGGCGGGCCCTCCATACCCCTCATCGGAGAACCCGCGGGCAGAACTCCTGGCAGCACTATTCTGGCTTGAGCCGGTGCGGGATGCAACAAGCAAGCGGACTTTACCAGAACAGAAAGCGGGTGCTGCATCAAGCAGCTTTACGCGCTTTCGCGCAACGGCATACGCAATTGGTGTAGGGAATTCCCCAGGCGTCATTGGGGAGCAGCTTCGTGTGCGGCGAGCTTTGCCCCCGGCTCGTTAATAACCGGCACTGACAGCGATTGATTTGGCAACTGGAACTGTTTGGCACTCTTCGTGCTCTCCAGGGTCGTGGATGTCAAATTCAGGAGGAGGTTGTGATTAAAATGAGAAAGTTATTAATCTTGCTTTGCACCATGGCCGTCGCATTCGCCTTGAGCGCGCCCAGCTTTGCTACCCCAACCGGCGCGGGAGGTTCAAGTCCAATAACGCACAAGCATCACAAGAAGCACCACCATCACCCTAAGAAGCACACTGCGTCGAAGAGCGCCAAGGCCGGCCACTAAGCGGCGACGCTGGGTGGCCCGTCCAAGAAGCAGGGGCAGCCTGCCCCGACCTGTCACAACCTGCCCCGGCACCGCCCGCCGCGTGGCGTGAGTCTCGCTGGTAAACTCGTAGAGCCATTCAAATCTCAGAATTCCAAATCGCCCTATTCCCTAACTCCCAGTCCCTAGCCCCATTTTTCCAAGGGCTGGAAGCCGAGGGCTGATAGCTGAGCGCTGATGGCTGGCAATGAATCAGTCACCAGGCAGGAAGCCAACTCAACTTCAGGTTTTCCCATCCAAGGGGAGAGCGAACATTTATTCGCAAAAGGCACTGAGCGCCGTGACGAGGTAAGTAGCGCCATTCTCGGGTAGAGGTTAAACCTATGAAGAAGATTTTGCTCGTATTGCTGACACTCGCGTTCTGTTCAACGATTGTACAGGCGAAGCAACCCTCGAAGCCGACAAACTTCTCAGGCAACTGGGTTTTGAGTTTCGGCCAGACGAAGAACCCACCCGCCGGTTTGCAACGTTACAGCATGGTTGTAAACCAGGATGAGCAGCAACTCAAAGTGGATACATCGCTCGAAGGCGATTTGCAGGCCACTCCGAACACGCCCAATTCCGGCGGCTACCCGGGCGGCTCGACGGGGGGCTATCCCGGCGGCAGGAGAGGTGGCATGGGAGGTGGCATGGGCATGCCTGGGGGTATTGGCATGGGCATGCCGGGCGGCGGAATGGGAATGCCTCGTGGCGGGGGTGGAAGGCCCCGCACCGAGGGACCTTCTTCGCAAGGAAATGTTGCTGCTTACAAGCTTTATCCCCAAAGCGCTGTCTACAAGCTGGATGGCAGTGAATCAACCGTGCAGCTTGGCGACCCGGAGCAGACCAACGCAACATCGAAAGCAGAGCGAGAGAAAAACGGCGAGGTGCTGAAGCTCTCCCTGGTGGGAAACGGAGACTCTGGCCAGAGAGGCGGCAAGATTCAGGTAAAAGAGGAGTGGAAACTTTCTGAAGATGGGAAATCTCTGAGGGTTGACCGGAGCATCAAGTCCCCTGAAGGTTCAGGCACTGCGCACCTCGTCTTTTTGAAGAGAGAAGCCGACTCGAGCAGCGGTGCTACCCCAGAGCCCCAATGATTGTATGATGCAGCGAGGAATGAAGATGGGCAATAAATCTCGCGGAGGCGTCTCGAGACGCAGGCCAAGTGGCTGGCTAAGACTCTGCCTTCTGCTCTCCGTGCTTTTCCTGTTACTGCCAGGTTGGCCGCTGCGGAGCCAGCAACCGCCGACCATTTCCGTCAACGTCAAAGTGGTCAATGTGCTGGCGACTGTGCGCAATAAGCAGGGGGAAATCGTCCGCAATCTAACCAAGGATGATTTCATGTTAGAGGAAGA
The DNA here is from genome assembly GCA_049514855.1 of Terriglobia bacterium. Classification (GTDB taxonomy): domain Bacteria; phylum Acidobacteriota; class Terriglobia; order UBA7540; family UBA7540; genus CAVROP01. Next base: position 29,758 of record JBEKUR010000041.1, on the reverse strand, counting down.
CGACCGCCCGCAAAGCATTGGCTATTTCGCGCGCGAAACCGATCTTCCCCTGACGCTAGGTCTGCTCGTGGATACGAGCATGAGCCAGAGGCGCGTTCTCGACCAGGAGCGCAGCGCCAGCTCCACCTTTCTGGATCAAGTGCTGCGCGTAAACAAGGACATGGCATTCGTGATTCACTTCGACCGGGAAGTAGAACTCCTGCAGGACCTCACTTCTTCCCGCCAGAAGTTGGAGTCGGCGCTGGGGTTGCTGCAGACGCCGCAGCCAACCCAGGAGGGTGGAAGCAATTCGCCTGGCTCGGGGCCCGGCTCGCGCCGGAGGGCCGGTGGGGGTGGCGGCGGGACTTTGCTCTACGATGCGGTCTACCTGGCGTCGAACGAACTGATGAAGAAGCAGCAGGGCCGCAAAGCGCTCATTATCCTCTCCGACGGAGTGGATCGCGGCAGCAAAGAAACTCTGGCCAGCGCCGTCGAGGCGGCCCAGCGCGCCGACACGCTGGTCTATTCCATCCTATTCGCCGATGAGCAGGGCTACGGGAGCGGAGGAGGGTTCGGGGGCCGCGGTATGGGCGGCATGGGGGGAATGGGTCGGCACGGTGGTGGGCGCGGGAGATACCCCCAAGAAACGCGTCCGGATGGCAAGAAAATTCTCGAGCGGATCTCGAAAGAGACCGGCGCCCGTCTCTTTGAAGTCTCCAAGAAGCAGCCCATCGAGCAAATCTACGACCGGATTCAAGAGGAACTGCGCAATCAGTACAGCCTGGGCTACACTCCCGACAGAGCGGACGCCGGAGCGGGTTATCACAAGATCCGCCTTGTGGCCAAACAGAAAGATCTGACCGTGCAGGCGAGAGACGGATATTATGCGGAGCGCTAGACTTCTGCCCGCCGGGACGCGCCACTCCTGCACGTGCAAAAACGCGCTCAAAGGGTTCCGCCCCTCCTCGCGCGGTAGACCATAATGCCAACAAGACGTCCGGAGCTGAAAGCCGCGCTCCGAGGGTTGCTACGGGAGGGGGCCGGGGTATATATTCCAAAGTGCCGTGAAGTCGAAAATGGAAACCCTGGTCTGCGCGCTTTTAGGGCTCACCCTTGCTCTGTCCGCTGTCTGTGGATCAGCCATCGCCTCGGAAGACCGCAAATTGCCCTCCCAGCAGCCTGATCCGCTCACCCGCGCGGCGGAAGAATTCAAAGTTCTGACCCGCGATTGGGGCATGCGCCCGGGTAGCCCGCCAACCGTGCAAGAGCATCATGGCCCGAAAATGCTTTGGCACGGCCGTGTCTATGAAAACTTCCGTAATGACATTCTCGATGCCATACCGCACGAAGTGAAGCAAAACGGCGAGAGCGTCTCCCCGCTGCGGCGCAATCAGTTCGGTTTCAATGTCTCCGGCCCTGTGCTCATCCCGCACGCGCTCAGGAATCCCAAGAACACGTTCTTCGCGCTGTCCTATGAGGGCGTGCGCGAGCGCATCTCACGCGCCTCTCTGCACACCATCCCCACCGTCCCTGAACGCAGCGGCGACTTCTCGCAAACCGTGGACCAGGCCGGCAACCTGCTGCCCATCTACGATCCGGCCAGCACCTCCCCCAATCCCGCTTACAATCCGAGCCTGCCGGTCTCCACCAGCAATCTTCAGTACCTGCGCTCTCCCTTTCCCGGAAACCGCATTCCCGCAGCCCGCTTGGCCACGAACGTTCAACAGGCCCTATCCTTGTATCCTGCACCCAACACGGATATCGGCCCCTTTTTCCAGAACAACTACTTCGTCAACGCACCGGAGACCGACACCGCAGACGGAATCATTGCCAAGCTTGAACACCAATTCGGGGAGCGGCATCGGCTTACCTCCGTCAGCACCATTTCCAGGGGGTTCCTTAGCTCCGCAAAATATTTCCCCAACCTCGCCAGCCCGACCGCCCCCGATCAGCATTTCTCCACTCGGCGCACGGAGCTCGATTACGTTTTTACCGCCAACCCCAAGACCGTCAACTCGGCCAGTTTTACCGCGGTCTCCGAGGCAGCACAGGCTGGCGATGCTTCTCAGTCCCCCTTCCCTAGCTATCAGCTCCTCGCCAACTATCTCTCGATGGGCACCGCTTATCCCAACTCGCGCAACGCTCGCAACACGTTTGAGGTCCGCGATGCGGTGTCGACTCGAAAGGGCAAACATACTCTCGCGCTAACGCTTCAGGCCGATCACTATCAAGTAGATTCGTTCAATCCGGCGTATCCCTCCGGCTATTTCCAGTTTTCCGCGGATATCACCAGCCTGCCGGGGATAATTAATACGGGCGATCCGTTCGCCAGCTTCCTTCTCGGCCTGCCGGCGTACGCGGAACGCACCATCACCACTTCGCCATCCTATTTCCGCGACTCCTACCAATCCATCGCCGGAAGTGACAAGTACGAATTCTCGAAAAACCTCACCATCAGCGCCGGTCTCAATCTTAGCCGCCGTACGCCGCGGGTAGAGAAGTACAATCGCCAGAGCACGATCGATCCGTCCGTGATCGACCCCTGGATCGGCCTCCCCGGTGCGCTCGTGTTTGCCGGTCTCAACGGGATTCCTCGCAGCCTGCGTGACAACAATATCGATCTCGACCCCAGCGCGGGCATCGCCTGGAACCCGCTCGGCGACGCCAAAACCGTCGTCCGCGCTTCCTTCGGCCGCGCGCACGGCCAGATCCCGATTTACAACGGCCAGTGGGGTACGCAGGGATTCAATGCCCGCCAAACTTTCATTTCACCGAACACACAACTGAGCCCAGCGCTCGACCTGGCTGATGGCATACCGCCGTTCACCACGCCGCTGCCGGACCTCAGCCCATCCGCGGCCGATAATACGGTGGCGGATTTCGTCGATGTGAGCGGGCGGGAGCCCGTCTATCAATCGGCTTCGCTTTCCGTGGAGCGCGAGATACCGTTCTCCATTGTGGTTTCCGTGGGCACGAATTACAGTGCCGGCCGGGATATCCTGGTGGGCGACGGCGCCGCCAATCCCAACGCGATCAACCCCAGCTTCCTGAGCTATGGCGATGCGCTTTACAACCTGGCGTTCAGGGTCACACTGCAACCCTACCCGCAATACCAGGGCTTCGAGCTTTACGGTCTCTACCCTTGGGGCCGGTACCAGCGGAACTCCGGCTTCGTGCGGTTGGAGAAACGTGCCTCGTTCGGCCTTTCGTTCATTGCCTACTACGAATTTTCCAAGCAGCTCGACGATTACTCGGGCCCCTACGGGAACCAGGACTTCTTCAACCAGCGCAACGACTGGGGGCTCACGTCCTATAATACGCCGCAGTATTTGCAGCTCAGCTACATCTATGAACTGCCGTTCGGCTCCGGCGAGCCGCCGTTCCATTTCTTGGGCTGGGGGAGGCGGCTGGTCAGTGGCTGGTCGATCAGCGGCACGGCCTACTGGAATGACGGCACACCGCTGGCACTTCATCCCGAATTCAACAACACCGGAGGCGTGCTTTCCACACTCAATGTTAACGTAGTGCCCGGCGTGGACCCGCACGTGGCCAATCCAGGGCCGTCTCTGTGGTATAATCCGGCCGCCTTCGACCAGCCGGCGGACTTCACCCCGGGGGACGGGCCCCGGACCGAGGCGGACCTGTTGGGCCCAAGTTATAGTTCAATGGATCTCAGCGTGACCAAGCGCCTGCATGTGGGGGGCGACCGCGCGCTCGAGTTCAGCGCTACCGCGATTAACATGCTCAATCATGCGAACTGGAACTATCCCGATCCCAACATCGGTCCAGGCAGCGCGCCCAATGTGGACGCCGGCAAGATCATCGGCTCCCACGGCGGACGCGTAATCCAGCTTGGGCTGAAGTTCAGCTTCTGATGCCGCGACCCTGCTCCGCACTTCCGGCCGTTCTTTTCGCCGTTTGCACGTTCACCACCCTTCATGCGCAAACGGCCAGCGTCTCGATTCCCGCCTGGATTGAGACGAACAACTGCGCGCTCGCTCCCAAGTTCGAAGCTGCGCTCAACGGCAAACCGGTGCCCGTCACCGCGCAGTTGGGTCCAAGCAGCGACCAAGTCATCCTGGTCGTGTTGGATCTAACTGGGGATCTGTCGCTCATCGACGCCGCCAAGCAGGCACTGATTGCCGAAATCTCCAAGCTGCCCCACAACGCGTGGGTGGGGCTGCTGCGCACCCAGGATGGTCTGCATGTACTGGCCGACCCCGGCACAGACCGCCAACCGCTGATCGGCGCAATCCGGTCCCTGTCCAACAGCAGCGAACCGGGATTGCTCGAGACCGTTCATTCGGCTCTTTCGCTGGCCGATGCCATCCTGCGCAAGTCCCCGGTACGCGTCTCGGTCCTGTATATCACGGATGGCAACATCTACAGTTACCGCGAGGACTACTCGAACCCCGTCATTAACGAGAGCGACCCACACGATCTCAGCCGGCGCTTTCCCGAGGCGCTGATTACGGAGAAGATTTCCAAACTGGTGGAGGACAGCGGCTCGCTCGAGGCGCCCCTGTTTGTCGTTCATCTCAATCACCGCAGGGACCGGCTCAACGTAGCCTATGAGAATGGCCTGGAGACTCTCGCCGATGCCACGGGCGGCAAGAGTGTTGGTTGCCGCTCGGTGGCGGAGATCCCGGAAGCGCTCTCCGCTATGATGGCGCGCATTTCGAGCGCCTGGAGGCTTACCCTGGCGGTCCCGGCCAAGCTTCACAACCACTTCCAAATTCATTTGACGGCTCCGTGCGGCGACGGAGACCTGCGCATTTCGTGGCGCACTCGCTTCCACCCCAAGGAGGGATAAGATGACGCGGCTGGGACGTCTGGAATTCGCTCTCCTGCTGGCTCTTGGCGTTGCCCTGGTTGCCTCGGCGGGTATGATCCTTCGCCAGTACTGGCGACTCGCTGCCCTCGAGCGGCAGCAGGCCGCAGACCTGCAATCTCTGCGCGAGCTTCGGGAGGCTCTCCGCCAACGCGAGCTTCAGAAGACTCCTGCCGAAGCCGAGGGCCCGGCTCCACCGGGCGCTTATCAAGCCACACTCGCCAACCACAATGTGACCATCGAGGGGCTCAACCGCGAGCTGGGCGAAGCGCAGGCTAACATCAAGGAGCTCCAGGCGCAACTATCGAATTCCAGCGACGAACGCGAGAAGGCGCTCGCCAGCGCCAACGAACTCCATCAAAAAGAGCGAGAGGATTGGCAGAGCCAGCTCGATGCCTTGAAGCAGCAACTCGACTCCGCGCAGGCCGAGTCACAAGCTTCCCGCCCACGCCTCGCCGCTCTGGAAGCGGATAACGCCAAGTTGAAGAGCGATAATAGCGCCGGCTCCGCTCGCCTCGCCGAATTCGCGCGGGTGATCGCCGACCTGCAAGACCTGGATCGCCGACGCGATGCTTACCTGACTTCCATCATGCGCCGCTACCGTGACATCACCAGCCAATTCCGGGCCATGAGCGGCATGCTGGATTCCAGCCGCGACCCAAACTCCAGCGCTCTCAGCGCCACGGCACTCACCCGTATCCAAAACGCCGTTTCCCTCGCCGACGATGACCTCCGCCAGTTGACCGAGCTGAACGCCCAGGCCCGCCAACTGGAAAAGAAGCTGGTGAAAAAGTAGCCGGCCCAGCGCGCCGGCACGCTCGTCAACGGGTCTTGACTCGTCGCCTCTCTCGACGGCGGCTCCGCGCGCCGATGCGTGCCCGGCTTTAATGTCTATTTGACGCCTGCTCATTCCTGACGCATAATTGAGTTGAAAAAGAGGATTTATGAGTAGCTCTAGAATCCAACCTGTTTTGACCAAGGGCGAGTCGGAGCTTGTCGACCAAGTGGCGGAACTCACCCACACCAAGCGGACCGAAGTCATCAAGAATGCGCTGGCGGTCTATCACTGGTTCGTGCGTCAGTTGGTAACCGGGGCGCGGATCGTGGCCCGCGAACCCACCGGCGAAGAGACAGAGCTCGAGACGCCTGAGCTCGCCGCGCTTGAGTCGAAGGGCCATCGCCTAGGTTCGGAAGAACTCGGTTTACTGGGCAAGCGGCTGGCTGCCAGCAAGGACCCGAAAGAGGCTGCGCGCCTGCGCCAGCGCATCACTCGTGGCTTTTATGGGATTTAGCTCAAGGGCCGCGCTGCGCGCCAGCGCGCATGGGGGTAAGTCCAACGATTCGAAATATGGACGCTGCTGCTCCTATCTTCCCTCCATCGCCCACGCAAGTCGCGCGGGGCTTTGTTGATGCGTGAGGCGTTCTGCCATGCCGCGAATTCGGCGTCATCATCTCCCGCCCGCACTCTTTCGACACTTGCTTGACCGCATTCAGCAGCGCAAGATTCCTGCTTCTCAGCTTGAACTACTCGCTCGCTGGCTCGACACCGAGCCGGAAGTCCCGGAAGGCGAATGGTTCAAACGCTTTTCAGGCATGACGGTATGCGGTGAAGGCGAATTCATCAAGACTTTCCTCCTGCCCGGCCAACGCCCGAAGGGCGAGCGGGTCCAGTAGCGGATAGCCACGGCGGGCGTTTGGTCTCGCCGTGGCCTTTCTATTTTGCTACCCTGGCAACGCGGGATGTACACGCCAGCCGCGCTACCTCAGGCAGACTGAGAGGCGCCGGAGAGTCGTGAGAAGTCAACCCGCAACAGGAGATCCTGCTCCGGACATTGCATTTCAAGGTACATCGCATCCGCGCTGACGCGTCGGAAGATTTGCGTGCAGTGGATGTCCTGCCATTCCAGAGCGAGGGTGTGAGCATCGCGGAGGATACCCGTGGCTTGCAGGAAGTTGCCGGAGCTTTCAAACCAGTAATAGCGATACTGCCCGAGTTTCTCGTCCCAGGCGAAGATGGCATGCGCCTCGGCGATCATCTCCCCGGTAGCCTTCTGGAGCGCCTGATAGTCGAAGGTGAGGTAGGTGGCGTTGAAGAGATAGCGCAGCGATCCAATTCCCCGGATCGTCTTTGTGGTGTGGCCGTGTTGAGTCACGGTGTAGTCCAGCCCCCACTCACCTACCATGAAGCTCAAGGCGCGCATCGGCCCGCCTGATTCAGTTGTCAAGATGGGTCTCCTCTCGGTTCCCGCCGGGGGCGCATCCCGCCAAAGAACATCGGGACAAGTGCAGGGTCCCGCCCTGCGGGATGCCATGTGTGTGAAGGCTTACATTTGGTAGCCACGGTTAACCTGGCGGTCTCGCGGGAGGCGTGCGAGGTCCTTGGCCGCAGCATTGGAAAGCCTACAATCCCAGTTCATTTTTCAGCGCTTCCCAATCCACGTATTCACCGCGTTTGAGTTGTCTGAACCCCCGCTCGACGGCTTTCTCCTCATCCGGAGTGAGCGTGTCTTCGGGGTCAACCAGCTTCTTAGGCTTGATAACCACGCTACCTACCGCTTACTGCCTTCCGTCCTTCCCCAGTCCCCAGCCCCCAGCCCCTAGCCTGCACCGCCTAGTCAAATTTTATTTCTTTGAGGCTGGCGAGGGGCAGGGAGAAATCGAACACTTGTTGGCTGGCCGGATTGTACTGGTCGGTGATGCCCAGAAATCGGACCTCCGCGGGCTGGTTTGTAGGCATAAGGAACTTGCCCTCTTCGACCTGGCCATTGCGCAGGGTCATCTTCAAGTGGTCGCCCTGGATCTGGACGCGGTCGATCTTGGAGATTTCGACCTCATCTGCGCTGCCGTTATCCATGAGTACGGTGAAGCTGGTGGTGGGAGGAAGCGACTCCAACAACGAGCCGCGCCCGCCGGGCGGGTAGAAATCCAGGTAGACGTCGAAGACGCGGGTGGCTTTCCCTGCCAGGTCCGTCACCGTGGCCTTGAAGCCGACCCGCTTCCAGATGTCCACGATATGCCGCCGGTAGTCAGGGCTGGCGGTTTCAACGCTGTAGGGCAGGGTTCCCTTGTTCAGGCGAACAATTTCCACCCGCCGGTCTTTCAACTCGAAGTGCTTGTAAACCAGGAAGGAGGAATCCTCACTTACCACGATGGCGTCAAGCTGCACCACCACCTGCCTCCCCTGGGCATTCATCTGGTAGATGGTATCCGCAGGTGAGGGCGAGGCGAGGCTGGCCAGCAAAGAGAGCAAGAGCAGGGTGATTTTCATTCAGGCACTCCTGCAAACAAATAGGCCCCGCCGCGACAGGACAATAATCGCTCTGCGAGGCCCCAGGATCTCGTGTCGAGACTAGCTCTTCTTCTTCGCCTTTTTATACTCCGTTGGCACCTTGCTTTGGATTGTGTCCAGGCTGGCTTGCGCGGCTTGCGCCCACTGGCCATTAGGTTGCAGCTTCAGATAGGTCTGGAGCGCTTCAACGGTCCCGGGAACCGGATTAATCGTGCCATCCGGTTTTGTCTCCGCCTTGCCGAGCAAAGCCATGCCGTACCAGTAAAAGGCGCTGGCGTTGGTGGGATCGAGGTCCGTGGCCTTCTTGAGGGCCACAGCGGCTTCATCCATCTTGCCCTGATTGACCATGACGACGCCCAGATTGTAGTAATAGCCGGACGCTCCGGCGGGGTTGATATCAGCCGCCTTCTGGAACTCCGCCCGTGCCTCAGCCACCTTGCCCATGTCGGCGTAAACGCTGCCGAGGTTGTTGTGAAGCGAGGCATCATTGGGGTCTAACTGCATAGCCTTCTGAAAATTGTCGATGGCCTTTTGCTGGTCCTGCACTCTTGCGTCCTTACTCTGTTCCTGAGCTGCCGCCTTCCCGTAGGCCTGTGCCAATTGGGCCAGCACAATGTGCACGTTCTTGTCCTTTGCCAGCGGCAGGGCCTGCTCAAACATCGCCGCGGCCTCGGCGAAACGCTGCTGGTTAAAAAGGAGCGTGGCTTGATCGAATGTCGCCTTGAGACCGGTAAACTGCTTCTGCTCGGTCGCCGCCTGTTCGATTTTCTTCGCGGTATCAGGGTTGGCCATCTGTTCTTTGCGGGCCGCGGCCATTTCCTTGGCCATGTCAAAGTTGACTTCCGTGGGGTCTCCCAATCCAACATGATGGGAGATGTTAAAGACCTGCCTGCCGCTGGGATCGACGAGCGTGAGCTTGTAGTTCCCGGGGGCAAGGCCGATGTATGTGTACTCACCTTTCTTATTGGTCTTTACGTGTGAACTCCACTTCATTTCCTGCCGTTCGACCTGGATTGTATAGCCTGCCAGCGGATTTCCATCCTGACCTGTGCACTTGCCGCTCAATCCGCCGGTTTGTGCAAATGCGGAAAACGTGAACGCAAAAGACGCCAAGAGAACCACCACCCCGGTCAGCCTCCGCGTCAATGAACTAGACATAAGTCCCTCCTTCATTCATGTTCAAGCATCACATTCTAGCGCCATTTGGGAATCCGCTCAACCCCATTCGGAAAAATAGGCAACACTTAACCGTGGAGGGAATGATCGCCCTCCTGGTCGCGGCTTGGCCTCGCTCCCGAAGACCCTAGCGACCTTCCCGCTTTCCCTGAGAATGGGACAGCCTCAATGCTGCCCAAGACCCAGGGCAAAGCAACCACGCAAGAAACTGCCTCATGATAGCGCAAGAAACTCGAAAATCAAGTGGAAGGGGCCGGGCCGTCAGGGCATGGAAACGTTTCGTCGGCCGTAGTGTGGGCGCTGGGCATAGGGTATGGGATCTTCAATCCCCGCCTCTTCGAACGCCCTCAGGCGCAAAGCACAACTGTCGCATACGCCACAGGCCACATCCTCCGCTTGGTAACACGACCAAGTGTGCGCGAACGGCGCGCCAAGCTCCATTCCGCGCCGGACGATTTCGCTCTTCCGCATCCGGATGACCGGCGCAACGATTTCAAGCTGTGTTTCCGGCTTCGTGCCGGCAGCAATCACACGGTTGAAGGCCTCGTAGTAGGCAGGGCGGCAATCGGGATATCCGGAACTGTCTTCCTCCACCGCGCCGACGAAGATTTTGCGGGCGCCCAGGACCTCCCCCCAGGAAACGGCAATGGACAGAAAGTGCGCGTTACGAAAAGGCACGTAGCTGGAAGGAATCTCCTTGCGGTCCAGATTGGCCCGCTCGACAGCCAAGGCGGGGTCCGTCAAGCTCGAGCCGCCAATTTGCCTAAGGTGGCCCAGATGACACACCAAGCGATGTTCCGCATGGTAGAAATCCGCCAGCGCGTTGAAGGAACGAAGCTCGCGTGCTTCAGTTCGCTGGCCGTAGGCAACGTGCAACATCGCCAGGCGGTAATCAAGGCTAGCAATTGCCGTAGTGACGCAGCTATCCATGCCGCCGCTGGCAAGAATGACGGCGAGTGGTTGGTGCGTTGTCCGTTGTCCGTGGTCCGTTGTCATCCCCGTGTCGTCGCTTCTAACGATGTCGTGGCCGCCAGCATTTCAACCTCGTATTTAACATGCTCGGAGGCATGCTGAAGTTCCTGCTCTGTCCTTCCCATGCGCCATCTCTCAATTAGCACTCTTGCTTCTGCCTAGTGCCTACTGCCTACTTTGGACTACACTCCCCGGGCGTTCGGTTCCCAAATGAACTTGTGAAGCTGCAGTCCCATCCGCACCTCCAGGCCGTCGCGGAGGATCCAGGCGGCGAGGTTGCGGGGCGCCAACTGGGCGAAGACCGGGGAAAAAATCACTTCATCGACATGCCGATGCAGGTTGTGCTCGGCGAGGAAAGCCCGGGCGTACCGGTAGTCATCCTCATTCAAAATGACAAACTTGATCTGGTCTTTCCGTTCCAGCAATGCCAGGTTATCAAAACAGAACTTACCTTCCTCGCCGCTTCCGGGGCATTTCACGTCAACCACTTTAACGACCTGGCGCGGCAATTGGGCGAGATGGCGCTCACCGCTGGTTTCAACCAACACGCGGTAGCCCTCGCTAAGAAGGTGGTCCGTCAAGGGATAAACTTCCTGCTGCAAAAGGGGCTCGCCTCCCGTCAACTCCACTAATTTCCCGCCCAATTGGCGGAGCCCGGCAAGTACATCCGCAACCGACATCTTCTGCCCCCCGTTGAAGGCATAAGCGGTGTCGCACCAGTGGCAGCGCAAATTGCAGCCCGTAAGCCGCACGAAAAGGCAAGGCAGGCCGGCGTAGGTGGACTCGCCCTGGATCGATTTGAAGATTTCGGTGATTACCATCCTCTCCCCGCCGGTACCCTTGGAAAAAGCTTCTCTAATTCTAATCTATTTTACCTGATTTCTTGTCGCCCCGAGGGCACAGCGTCAGAGTAGGTAGTGGGTCAGTTTGATGCTGTAGCGGCGAGTTTATCTCGCCAAATGGCGGCGTAAAGCCGCCTCTACTTCAAATTGACCCACTACCTCGGAAACGCACAGGGTGATGATTTGCGACCAACATAGCATAATCAGTAGGCGGACAAGTATTCATCTAATCAATTGATGGGGCTTCGTTTGAGTCTGCGGAAATCATTTTTATCGGATGAGTGTACATCTTGGCATGATGTTTGCATCTAAATGGAAAGGTGAACGAGGAGCGGGTTATGATGACCCACGACGACCTGGAAAAGATCCGCGAAGAAAACGAAGCTGAAGACATTTGGCGGAAATACTCGCGCCATTTTGTTGCGGACATGTTGGAGGTTTGCGCGATTTGCGGGACCATCCGTGAAAAGGAGCACTTAGCCCGCTGCCGCTGGTGCGAAGACGTCTACTTTTGCAAGCAGGGCGTCTGCTCCCAGCAGCACCAAGCTGAGATGCATCCCGCCCTTGCCTTCTGGACCTGGTAGGCTAAAAGACAGTGACGAGTGACGAGTGAACAGTGACGAGCCAGAACGCTTAAGAACAGTGACTAGTGACGAGTGACAAGTGACGAGCCGACCTGCCTGCACTGCTCGCTCCTGCTCATTATTCGGTCACTGCCCTTGTTCAGTGTTCTTGCCCGTCACTGGCTTGAAGAACGTTCTTGCTCGTCACTCGTCACTCGTCACTGTTTTTGGGGCGGTAGGTGGCAGAAGTCGTATCTGTTTCCCAAACCGTAACACCGTACACTTGCAATCCCTGATTCCGCGCCTGAGGCTCAATTCCGTCGCAAATATACTTGGCGAGATTCTCCGCCGAAGGGTTCAATTGGTCGAAAGGCGGAATGTCGTTTAGGAAGTGGTGGTCGAGTTTTTCGACCAGCCCCTTGATCTCGGCCCGCAATTCTACAAAATCCATCAGCAGCCCCGCAGAGTTGAGCTTATCTCCGGCAAGCGTCACCCGAACCTTGTAGTTGTGTCCGTGGACGTTCTCGCACTTTCCTTTGTACTGGCGCAGGGCGTGGCCCGCTGCGAAGCTATACTCAACTGATATTTCGAACATTATTGGGTTCCTTCGTCCGTTCTCCCTATTCCCTGTTCCCTAATTCACGATTCTCGCATGAAAACCTTCACGTCATCCAGCCGATTCGTCATGCCGTAACGCGGCAGGCTCTCCAAGAAAGTCTTCCCATATGGTTTGCGCATCATGCGGTGGTCCAGAATGGAGAGGACGCCGCGGTCTGTCACGCTGCGGATCAGTCTCCCAAACCCCTGCTTGAGTGAGAGAACGGCCTGCGGCACCTGGTAATCCATGAATGCATTACCCCCCTCTTCATTGATCTGCCGGATTCTTGCGGCGATGACTGGGTCCGAGGGGACGGCGAAGGGGAGCCGGTCAATCACCACGGCGCTCAATTGCTCACCTTGGACGTCCACACCCTGCCAGAAGGAACTTGTGCCAAAAAGCACGGCGTGGGGCGTATTACGGAAGCGCTCGAGCATCTCAGTCCGGGGCATGGAGCCCTGAATCAGCATGGGGTAGCGCAGCCGGTGGCGCACGCGCTCGAAGACCTCGTGCATCTGCTGGTGGGAGGTAAAAAGGACGAAGGCCCGCCCCTGGGTAGCCTTCAAGAGTTGGACAACCTCTTCGGCCGCCAGCCGCGCGAAGTCCGGCTCGCGGGGGTCGGGCAAATGCAGGGGGGTATAAAGCAACACCTGCCGCGGGAAATCGAAATGCGAATCCAGGATTCGCTCCTTGGCATTCTCAATCCCCAACCGCCTCTTTAGGAAATCGAAGTTGCCGCCCACGGCCAGGGTGGCGGAGGTCAGGATCACCGTGTCCACGCTCCCGAATAACCGCTCCCGAAGGATGGGGGCAACATCGATCGGCGTGGCCTCCAGGAAAACGCCCCGGCCGCGCCGCTCCCACCAATAGACCATGTTCCTTTCTTTGCCTTCCATTACTGTCTGGAACGCCTGCCGAAGCTCGAGGGCGCGCCTCACCAGGTTGTTGACTTCCTCCGGCCGGTCCTTCAAGCCGCCCAGTTCGGTCTCCAGGCGCACTAGCGCATTGAGCAGGCTGCTATAAGCGCCCCCATGCACTTTCAGGAAGCTTTCCCGGTTATCAAAATTGGAGCGGGTTTCAGCGCTCGGGAACAGTTCAAAGAAGAGGTCCGAGCGACGCCGCAGTTCGGCGACGGCATGCAACACCTCAGCGCTCTTCAGTCCCTTCGCCTTCAGGATTGCTTCCGTGTCGCGCGCCAACTCTTCCACGCGATAATTGCTCACCTGCAATCCAAAATACTGTGTCGCCACGTCCTCGATGTCGTGCGCTTCGTCGAACACCAGGGCTTCATAATCGGGAAGCAGGCTCGCGTACTCCGTTCCCCTCAGGGCCAGGTCGGCGAAGAAGAGGTGATGGTTCACGATAATGAGGTCGGACGCTGCGGCGCGCTGGTGCATCAAGGTGATGAAGCAGCGCTCGAATTGGGGGCACTTCTGCCCGGTGCAGGTCTCGCGCCGGGCGTCAACCTTCGCCCAGAGTTGGCTCGAATCCGGCAGCCAGGAGAGCTCGGCGCGGTCTCCCATCTCAGTCTTCGCTTCCCATTCCCGCAGCCGGGGATACTGCGCGACTTCGTCCAGCCCGTTCAGTACAGGCTGTTTTTCGATGTCGTAGAGCTTCTGCCGGCAGAGGTAATTCTGCCGCCCTTTCATCAGGGCAACGCGGATGTCAGGGAACAGCTTTCGCAAGAAAGGGATGTCCTTGAAGAAGAGTTGTTCCTGGAGGTTCTTGGTGCCGGTTGAGATGACCACGCGCCGCCCACTTCGCATTATGGGAACGAGATAAGCCAGCGTCTTGCCGGTGCCGGTCCCCGCCTCTACGATCAGGTGCCGGCGGTTTTCGCTCGCGGCCTCGACGCTCTCGGCCATTTCGAGCTGGCCGGGCCGGTGCTCGTAGTTCGGGTGACGGCGCGCCAGCCATCCACCCGGACCAAAGACCGCCTCGAGGGGAGCTTTCTCAGTCTTCTTATTGCTCGTGACAGCCATCGTGTTGGAGTTAAGAGTCGAGAGTCAAGAGTCGAAAAGTTCTTAACTCCTCGACCTTCGACTCTCGACTTTTCGACTAAGTCAAACGTCGAGAGTAAAGGATAACACACGGACGTGACGGGCGGGCGCAAACGCGGGTAGTGACTCATTTTGGTTTTGTAGCGCCGGGCTTTACAGGCTGCGGAAGAACCCTTCCAAGCTGTCATTCCGAGCGGAGCGAGGAATCTCGCTCTGCGCATTTTCATGAACATACGAGATTCTTCGTCGCCTTCGGCTCCTCAGAATGACAGCGCCTACGGGCTTTTCCGCAGCCTGTTTAGCCCGGCACAGCCCCAAAATGCCGACCCCGCCTTGCGGGGTCGGCGCTACGCCAAACTGAGCCACTACCGAGACGCGACCTCCCCCTGCTTGCGCGTTGAGCGGCAGCCCTCCTTGATCTCGTCGAGGCTTAACCCATTTTATTTTCAACAACATTCCCGCTTCTAGTGGCTAAGTGCCTTTGTTTTCATACACATTCCAGCTTAGCCGCCAAGTTTTCATAGGCGATCCTTTGTTTTCATAGATATTCCCGCGTCGGTCGTTTAATTTTAAAGTTACTAAGTTCGTTCTTTGTCTGTCCCAAGCGACATCTTGTCTCGGCCTGTTGTTGCCTACCAACGTCCTGCCAACTCCGGTTCCCCTCACATGGACTACGCGGTAAGAGGCGCCAAAAAAGGACCCGACCAATTCACCATTCACTATTCTTTGCCCTTGCCCCCCGGCACCCGGCACCTGCTCATCCGCGTACCACACTAGCCTATCTTGTTGCGTTTGTCAAGAGACAAGGAGTCTGTGTCGGCCACGACCCCGCCGTAGGGGCGCCCCTCGTGGGCGCCCTGGAATGGGCACGTCGGGTGGCGCATACGTCCCGACGATTTGAAGGTGTGAAAGAATCATGGAACAAACTCCTCACCACAGAGTCACAGAGGCACAGAGGACTGAAAAGCAAGGGGCTTTTCTCTGTGCCTCTGTGTCTCTGTGGTTAATGCAATCCATTTTTTCACGGCTTCTTTTTGCCGGGATGTATGCGGCCCAGGGAAGACTATGATGTTGGGGTGTCAAAGCTAAAGCACTATTACGGCCTCAATCATCCGAATTATTTGACCACCAGCATCCGGCGAGGCAGGAGCCCGCGTCCGTCAATTGACGGATTTGATTCCGAGCGTTTTGGGAAGCAATGGGCTATGACTTTCGCCGAGTTGCGGCAGGAATCGAGTTTCCGAATCGTTGGATACGTTCCCATGGCGGAACATTTTCACGCGCCCATCGGGCCGAGGCCGGAGCCCCGTACCAGATGGTACTGGGCGGAGGTAAGCCCGTCCGAGATCATGCAAAAGCTTGAAGATCGCACCGCCTTCTTTATCGTGTTCTGGAGTGACGCTTCGGTGTTGGCCATGGACACAATGGCGTGACGCATCAGCGGGTGGTGTGTACATCCCGACGGATTTCTAATCCCTTAAGATGGACCTTTATTTAACATCAAGACCACTCAACAGTAGGGAAATAACATCCGGTGGAATACCAATCTGTTGAAGTTTTTGTTTTGTGTTATAGACACCTTCGGTGAGAAGGATTGCTGTTACTTTCCCTTCGCCGACCGACCGGAGAAAGTCTCTCCCGGACGGCGTTTGCAGCAGCGTGTTGTCCACCGCCCAGTTTGAGAATGCTTCGATTCTCTGCAGTTCTGTAGGCTGTTGCAAGAGGAGGGAGACGGTAGGCCCCAGCCCCGGTATTCCAACCAAGGATAAGGCGGCACCCGCTGCATCGAGGATCGTGTTTGTTATCTGCTGCTCGATGATGTCATCACCCCGAACGAGCATATCATTGTCGTATTGCTGCGCCGGGCTTAGCTGGCTTGGTGACAGAGTTGACTGAACACAATCGGGACAAAGCCCCAACGGATCCTTCAGAAGGAGTGGATTGTTACCTACATACAAGTATGGCTGCATCGTTCGAGGTTGGTACACAAGCCCAAGGAGCGGATCCTTCCTCATGAACCGTGAAAGGCTTGGATCGTAGTATCTCGCTCTCAGATAATAGAATCCCGTCCCCGGATCGAGCGCCTCGCCGGTGAAGCGGAACTTGTTCTTGGTGCCCACGCTGTCGGGTACGGAAAGGGGTGCATTACCCCACGGATCGTAAGCATAGGCGGCCCGCGGCCTGCCGGCTCCGTCGGTAAGAGCTATCACGCTGCCCAAGCCGTCGTAATGATAGAAGAAGTTGAACTTGGGACTTGACTCCTCGATAAGGCTGAGCCCGTAAGCGTAACTGATGTTGCCGTCCGGTCCTTGTTCATTGAGCACCACAGGGAGCGCCGTCGCCACGTCGTTGACGTAACTGTAGGTGCCTGGTCCCGATGTCTGCGAGACGCGGTTTCCGTCGCCATCGTAGCCGAAGGTACTATTCATGCCATAACCCAGCGCCTTGATGAGCCGGTTGGCGGCATCGTACGTGTAAGTCCAGGTCAGGTGACCGCTGGTTTTAGTTAGCTGGTTTCCGTCGTTGTCGTATTTGAACTTGGCCAAGCCGGCAGCAAGCAGCCGATCCCCGGCATCGTACGTGTAGGTCGTCGCCCCAAGCGGCGAAGTCTGTGTGAGCCGGTTCCCTACCGCATCGTACGTCCAGGTGGCGTTTGGCGGCCCAACCCGCGCGCTTACTAGCTCGTTGAGGGCATCGTACGCGAATAGCGTCGCAACCCCGTTTACGCTCTTCTTCGTGCGGTTCCCCACCGCGTCGAGTGTGTAGGCAATAACGACTGGAAGCGCACCCTGCATCGAGTTCGCGACGCTCGTCAAGCGATTCGCAGCATCGTACGTAAACGCTATCGACGGGATGTTCGGATAAGCAATCCTGAGGGGATTGCTGGTAGCGTCACCAGATGGGCTTAGGGGAAAGAACTCGAGGCTGGGGGGATAAGCAATTCCGAGGAGATTGCCGGCAGCGTCATAGCTGTAGCCGGTCATCCTCCCCAGCCAATCGGTAACTCCAGTGAGCCGATTTCCCGCATCGTACGCGTAGTTCACCAGCTTGCCGTCCGGGTAGGTTAAGGAGCTTCGATTTCCAACCGCATCGTGCCCGTAGGCGACTGTTTTGCTGCCCGGGAATGTCACGTTGATCAGCCGGTCGAGGGCATCATAGGCGTACACCGTGGTTCCGTGGGAATCGAGCATGGTAGTGCGGTTACCGTCAACATCGTAGGCATAGGTTACGTTTTTGCCGTCAGCATAGGAGATGCTGAGGAGGCGGTTGAGGGCATCGTAGGCGAACTGGTTTGTCTTTCCGTTCGCGTCCTTAACGGCCGTTACGTTACCGACCGGATCGTAAGCGTATGTGGTCACGAAGGAGAGCGGGTCGGTGATGCTACTCAGCCGGTTCAACGCTTCATACGCGTAAGACGTTGCGTTCCCCTTGGCGTTGGTGAAAGCAGTCCGGTTGTTGTTTGGGTCATAGGCATACTGCGTCACGTGGCCGAGGGCGTCCGTGACTTTGACCAAGTTGTTTACGGCATCGTACGCGTAACTTGTGACGTGCCCGTTTGCGTCGGTAACCTTCTGGAGGTTTCCGACCGCGTCATAGACGAATCTCGTCTGGTGGCCCAAAGGGTCAGTAACGGTGGTGAGACGACTCAGGCTATCGTAAGTGCTTGTGGCGGTGTGGTGATTAGGATCCGTGAGCGTGGTGAGGCGGCCTATGCCGTCGTAGCCCAGAGTCGTGATGTCGCCAAGGCCATCGGTGATGTGGGTGAGGTTTCCCAAGGAATCGTAGCCGTAGGCTGTCGCGCCGCCGCGCGCGTCGGTCTTGGAGCTAAGCTCGCCCGAGCCGTGGTACGCGAAGGTCGTAGTATTGCCCAGGGCATCCTGGATCGTCAGCAGATTCCCGTTGGCGTCGTAGGAAAAGGAAGTGGCTTTTCCCTTGGGATTGGTGGCCGCGAGCAGATCGTTCTTCGCGTCGTAGGTGAACGACGAGTTGTTGCCGAGGGGGTCCGTGATGCTCGTCATGTTGCCGTCCGCATCGTAAGCAAAGGTTGTCGTGTTTCCGTCTTGATTTTTTATGCTCGTGCGGTCGTTATTCGCGTCATATCCGTAGCCGACGATGCCGCCCAGTGCGTCCGTAATGGTCGTGATTCGCAGCGAAGCGTCGTAGGTGTGGACAGTCTGCTTCCCGCGCGCATCGGTGATTGTGGTATTGCGGGCAGCAGGAGTGTCGTAAGCGAAAGTCGTCGTGAAGCCCCGGCCATTCGTCTGGCTGATCACGCGTCCCACGCCGTCGTAAGTGTTCTGTAGAAGAATCTGGTTGTTCGGGAGCGTGATGGACGTGACATGGTGGCTGGCATCATAAGCGAACTGCGTCGCGCCGCCGGCGGAGTCAGTCACCTGCGTGAGGTCGTTGGTCCCGCTGTAGGAGAACAAAGTCGTCCGGCCAATCGGGTCGGTAATCCGGGTGATTCGATTGCTGCCGTCGTAGGAGAGCGCCAGATTGCGACCAACCGTGTCCGTGATCTGGGTGAGACTGCCTGCTCCGTTGTAAGTGAGTTGGATCGTGTTTCCGTTCTTGTCGGCGATGCTCGTAAGGGTGCCCGTTGCGGAAAACAGATAACGGGTCTGGTTTTTCTGGGTGAGCACGAAGGTGCCGTCGGGGTTTTGGATGAGGGTATTGAACACCCCCGGCTGAGGAATATAAACCCCGCCGCTTAGCGTGTAGGTCTCAGTGTGGCCATCGCCCCACTTGACACTCGCGGCGGTCACCGTCTCGGTCAAGACGATGTTATAGCTGTGGGTCCAGTTGGCCCCGAGCGGGCCGGAGTAATTGTCGAGCGCGTTGTAGCTGCGCTGGAACACCAATGGTATGCCGCGACCGGGGATCACCAAATCCGTGTGTTGATAGAAGTAGTTCCCATTCCCTGTCGCGACAGGCTCGGCGACCGTGGCCTGCGGGCTGTATGTTCCCCCCACTGCCCCAACTGTTGGGGTGCTCAGCGAAATCTTGGCCACGAAGGCGTCCCCATTACTGATTGTACTGCCACAAGTGCCGACGCAGGCTTGCGGGGCAGCGTTCACCTGGGGGAACACCGCAGAGTCAGTCTGCCCCGCGACGTAGGCAGCGCCTGAGACATCCACAGCTACACCGTTGCCCCATTGGTTGCCCCCAGAGCTCCCGCCAAGCAGCGTAGAGAAAGTGATGGTAAGCTGGGGGGCGGCAAAGCTCAGCTTGGTGACGAAGGCGGTGTTGAAGGCAGAACTCGCCGTCCAAGCGCCGGAGGGCGGATTGACCTGGGGGAAGTCAGATGAGTCGTTATAGCCCGTGACGTTGGCGCTACCAGAGGCATCGACTGTGATACCGTAACCCTTGTCATTGCCGCTGCCGCCCAGCAGGGTGGAGTAGACAAGCGTAAGGGCGGAGCCGCTGAAACTCAGCTTGGCGATGAAGGCATTATCGTAGAGAGTGCCGGTCCCGCACGTTCCCACGCACGCGCCCGGTGCGGGGTTCATTTCGGGAAAGTCAGCGGTCTGCCAGGTATATCCCGTGACGAAGGCGCTGCCCGCGGCATCCACGGCAATGCCGTTACCGAACTGCTCGCCGCTGCCGCCCAGAAGAGTCGAGTACGCGAGGTAGGGATGAGATCCATCGAAGCCCAGCTTGCTGACGAAAGAATGCGCATAGTCGTCAGTTTCGCAGGTTCCCGCACAAGCGCCGGGTGCGGGATTGAGCTGGGGAAAATTGCGCTGATAGCTGGTATATCCCGTAACGTAGGCCGCGCCCGAAGCGTCCACCGCTATACTGTTGGCTAAGTCCCTGAAGTCATTGCTGCCACCTAACAGCGTAGAATAGGCGAGGCTAAGGATGGAACCAGTAAAGCTGAGTTTGGTCACGAACGCGTGAATGTATCCGCTTGTGCTGCAACCAGTACAAGCGCCAGAGGCCGTATTCACTTGCGGAAAGTCGGCGAGCGAGCTTGTGTAACCTGCGACGTAAGCGTTGCCGGCGCTGTCGACAGCGATGCCGTGTGCTTCCTCATCGCTGCTGCCACCCAGCAGGGTCGAATAGGGAAGCGCCAGCGTGGAACCGTCAAAGCTGAGCTTGCTGATGAACGCCCGGTGCCAGGGCTTGTCACTACACGTTCCCGCGCAGGCGCCTACGGCCGGGTTTACCTGCGGGAAGTCGTTTGAGGCGGTCCATCCTGTAACGTACGCGCTGCCGGAGGCATCCATAGCAATGCCGTAGCCCTCGTCGTGGTCACTGCCACCCAGCACGCAGGAGTAAACAAGCTTGAGGGCAGAGCCGTCGAAACTCAGCTTGCTAACGAAGGCGTTGAAGAACCCCTGTGGGTTCGTGCTGCAAGTTCCAAGGCAGGCGCCGGACGCCGGGTTCACTTGGGGGAAATCAGTCGAATCGGTCCATCCTGTGATGTAAGCGTTCCCGGACGCGTCCACAGCGATCGCGCTTGCTTGGTCGTAGCCGGTTCCACCGAGCAAGGTGGAGTAGGTAAGGACCGGATCGATGACAAGCGGCTTGGTTCGGTCGTAGTTCGAGACCTGAAAACGGATTTGGTTGTTGGGTTCGAGCATGAAGTGACCCTGGAGAGAGTCCGTTGTCAGTTGTCCGCGGTCGGTTGTCAGTCGTCCGTTGTCCGTTATTCGTTGTCCGCTGCTAGGGAGCGGTTGGTAAACCAGAGGCCTGTGGAACCGGATTTCGCCATCGCCGATGTGGGCCACGAGATCGCCGTTCGGATCGACTTGTAGGGGCGCTGCTTGCTGCGCCGCCTCGGGCGGGGGAAGCCCCGCCCCTACAAGAGCGAGCCGGATTTGATTCGGGTCGGCGCCGGGAGCGACCACGAAATCGTATTCGAGCTGCCGCCGGTTCCCGTAATAGACCAGGTCGATGCCGGGATAGACGCCCTTGTACGCGACCTTGCGATACGTCGGCACGTTGGTGCGCCACTTCTTGGGATCGTTACCGATGAAGTAGTTGCTTTTGCCAGGCATTTCCTCGATGCCCTCGAGCTTGGCCGATGAGTCTGCGCCTACGAGTTTCATCCGTAGCACGTCCGACGCGTGGGTGGTGACCTGATCCCCTGGCTCCAGGCTCGGCGGCCAGAGCGGATCGTTCTCGCCGAACAAGCCGTCCGCTAATCCGAAGAGTCCGTACCGGCCAAACCATTCAACCGGCTCGAGAAGCCCGTGCCTCAACGCGGTGGGCAGGCGTGAACCGAGCCGATGCGCCGGGTCCATCGGCCTCAGCCCAGCCAGCTTAGAGTTGGCTTCCTTTCCCCTAAACACGAAGACGGCCTCATCTGCCGTCAGGAAGAGCGTGTATCCCGGCCCGCGCGCCAAGAACTTGACCTGCGCATCGGTCTGGCCGCGGTTGGCCTCGAAGCTCAGAGGCAATTGGCCGTAGACATTTTGGATTTTAGATTTTGGGTTTTGGATTGAAGACAAGGGCACAAGCGAATTGGTGATTGGTGATTCTTGATTGGCGATTGAAGCGGATTTGAAGCGGGCGTTTAGTGAGTCAACAGGAGAGGCAGTCGACTTTGCCCCGTTTGGAAGGCCGGAGCCCTCGCGTGCGGCTCTCGGTCTGAATGGAGCCGCGACGGCCCGCTTCGGGGAAGCGGAGCCCTGGCCTACCCGGCCGGACAGCAAATGATGACCCAAAAAGATAGCAGTAAGACTACTCAGAATGACGAGCAGGAGTTGAACTCGGCGATTGCGCATGCTGTTACCTCCCGATGCGTTTCTTGACGCGGTTTACACCGCCGCCAAGTCGGTAGAAAAGGAGTTTTCCAACAGGGACCTCCCAAAGAACACAAAAAGGTAGCAACCGGAGACCTTCCTCTGCAGGTCTACGGTATAGGGTATGGCTGAGGGTTGAGCCCCTCGAGCCCGTAATGGGCGCAGCCGTGAGCGCGCACAGCCTCGCTCGGCTTGCGTGTGCCCCACAACCCGCGCCACCATCGGTTATCGGCAGGGCAAGCAACAAACTTACCCTCGCACAAGCAACTCAGCCGCGCCACGACATGCCCGTCGCGCTGTTGCGCTCTTTCGAGGTAAGCGCGTGTTACTCCAGCAGGTGAAACGTGTACATCTTCCCAAGCGTTGCAGAGGCGTGTCCCGACGTCACCGCCCCGGGAGGCAGAAAACCGTACTCCCCGGCGCCCGAATTGGGCAGAGTGATCGAGAACGTCCGGCTGACGAGCTTCTTGCCTGCGAAGGGACCCAGGTGACGGGTCGGGCGACCCACGCAGTTTCTGGCCGGCTTCCCGTATTGGCTAGACGTCTACGCTGCATTCCCGCACAGGGCACCTCAAGCGTCTGTCACATTCCGCACGCGCAGTAGCCTCTCCGCTAACATTCCGGGGGAAGAGCCCACGGTGCCGGTTTCGACTTACAAGCCGCCAGGTATTGGCGGTAAGGCGATATCCTGATCCACGTACGCAGTCAAAGGCGTGCCCTCTTTTACTTCGATGTTTTTGCCGTGTTTCAGAAGACCTACGGGACCAAAGAGGACGGTTAGGGCGATTGCTGTGCCTTGTTTGCTTTCTCCCTCTCTGCCCTTGCTACCTCGCAAACGAATGCGAGTATCCCCGGCCTTTAGATAATTAAGGCGGATATTCAATTCACCGCCTTTCCCCAACATGCCCGCTTTCTTGGCATTGGTAACCTCCCCCAAAGCCTTAGAACCGCTTTTGGCAACGACAACGCTACCGACTTTAAGATCCTCATCCAAAACAAAATTAACCGGATCACCGTCGTTTGCAGTCTTAGAGTTAAGAGCTTCCGCGAACTTCAGTTTTACCTCCTCGCCTTCCTTCAGCACGACCGTTCCCGGTGCTTGAGACTGGGCCGCAAGCCCGGAGCAGAGACACAGCACAATCACACCCATTCGGCACCGGGTTGCATATTCGCTTGACATATAAAGCCTCCCTTTTTTCAATTCCCTTTCGCGTTCGATGGTCTAACCTCCGAACATCTCAACTACACTGGCTTCCGCAAAGGAATTCCAAAATAATCGTTCTGGGACTACGCCGCGGGTCTTGCGTCTTTCGTTTCCAGGTTGTCGCGCAGTTCGTGGAGAATCCCCAATTGTTCCCTCTTCCCCCCTTCGCCCGACAAGCTTGTGCCGGGCTCATGGCCCGTCATTCAAGTCATCCTGGGGCCGCGCGCTGCCTCAGCCTCGGGTGCTGTAGGGGCGGGTCCGTCAGATGATCTCTCAGCAGATGGACGCGCCCATTTCTGGGCACCCGTAACGTGCGCACCTACGTCGGTCGGTGCACCCGAGGCTGAGGCGTTCCCAGGGCCGCGCGCCTTATTGCACTCTCTTATGCTTCAGGTGTATATTGCGTTGCAATAGGTGTTAGAAGGTAATAGGGTGTATTAGAGTGTATTCGCCTCCGAACCCACTTGACACCGCTTCCGCGGCTACGAAGGGGGCGCAAGATGGCTGAGAAGGTCCACGACCGGCTCGATTCCTGGAAGGCAATTGCGGAATACCTCGATCGCGATCCTACCACCGTCATGCGCTGGGCCAAGGAAAGGGGTCTGCCCGTATACGTTGTGCCTGGCGAGGGGCACCGTCACCGGGCGGTGTACGCCTACCAAGGGGAGATTGACGCGTGGTTGCTTAAACTGGCCGATCGTGGCGCCCCGGCCAGGCAAAATGACCGGCACAGCCGGGTGGCACACCCCGAAAAGGCTCACGCTGAAGAGCCAAGCGAAAGGGCCGCACCTCAAGGTGCCAGCGTGTCGATCGACACGTGCGAGACGCCCGTGCCACGCCATGCAGGCGGATGGGCTCCGCCTCAAGGCGGCTGGGTGTCGCCGGCGGTCGTCCCTAACGCCCTCGCGCCCTCGCCGTCATCTCGACGCGGCACTGGCCGCACGCTCTGGGCCGTCTTTGTGGGCGGAGCTTTCCTGATCGCTCTTGCGGCCGCCGGTTGGCTGAGGGTGCCACCCCCGGAGCCAAGGGTCTTGAGGTTTGAACAACTGACCAACGACGGTTTGCAAAAGCGCCCGGCTCTCGTCACCGATGGCGCCCGGGTCTACTTCATAGAAAACGGTCGCGATGGTTGTGTCGTCGCCGAGATTCCAAGTACTGGGGGCAGCCCCGTGGCCATCGCCAAGGCAGACGGGGATTCGGCCATCCAGGATATCAGCCCGGACCGCAGGGAATTGCTGCTGATCCAGGAAGGGTCACTCAGGCCGGGGTCTGTGTGGATTCTGCCCTTGCTGGCGGGCTCGAGACGGCGCTTGGGCGCCATCCAGGCGTTTTCCGCCGCCTGGTCGCCGGACGGGGCGGCGCTGGCTTACACGACCGACGACGGCCTCTACTTTTGTGACGCCAACGGCTCGAATTCGCGGAGGATCGTGGCCGTGTCCGGAAAGCTGGAGGAGGTACACTGGTCCCCGGACGGACGGCAGTTGTGCTTGACTAGGTTCTCCTCCAACGAAACAACGCTGTGGGAAGTAGACCGTGATGGCAAGGGCCTCCGCCGTCTGTTTGCCGGTGAGGACATGTTTTACAAGGAATCATCCGGTTTTTGGACGCCGGACGGCAAATACCTCATTTTCCAGGCATTCCATGCAGGCCACGAAGCACCCTGGGTCCGGCGGCTATCCGCCGGACTGTTCAAGCGCAATGAGCAGGCGACCTGCCTGGGTCCTGCCGGTGTAGACCTTGTCCCCGCGACTATGAGCCCAGACAGTTCGCGGGTCTACTGTGTTGGCAGGACAAGGGGGCGTTTCGAGATCGAGCGTTTTGACGCCCCCTCCAAGCAGCTTGTGCCGTATCTTCCCGATGTTCCGGCAACCACATTCGACTTCACGAAGGACGGACAATGGGTTGCCTACGTGGACGACAAAGGTTGGCTCTGGAAAAGTCGCAATGGCGGTCGCGAGAAGGTCCAGCTCACCTTGCCGCCTCTCGATGTCCAAATGCCTCGCTGGTCGCCCGATGGGAAATGGATCGCCTTTATGGGTCACGACCCAGGCCAGCCATGGAAAGTCCGCTTGGTCTCGGCTGAGGGTGGGCCCTACGGCCCGGTGACCTCGACTGACGCTTCCGAAGGAGCACCCACCTGGTCACCCGACGGCTCGCGCCTGGCCTTTGGAGGGCTGGTTAATGCCGCAGATAGGACGCCTGGGCCGCTGGTCATCCACATCTTTGACTTGAAGGAACGCCACCTCTCGATTGTGCCCGGCTCTGAAGGCCTGTGGACGGCACGCTGGTCCCCGGACGGCCGTTATATTGCCGCGTTGACCGAAGACTCGCGCAGCTTGATGCTCCTCGACTTCCGGGCCCTGAAATGGACGAAAGTTCTCACTCTGGGCCAGATTTTGGATCTCCGCTGGTCCCGGCAGGGAAAATCCATCTATCTGACCGCTGCACCCCCTGAGGGAGAGCCTGCCTTATTTCGCGTAAAGATTCCGGGTCACCAACCGGAGCGATTAACCGGAATGGGAAACACGTCCCCTTCCGGTTGGCTCGGACTCGCGCCGGATGACTCCCCGCTGCTCGTGCGTCAAGTCAGCGGTGAGGAGATTTACGCTTTAGAATGCCAGTTCCCGTAGAGCAATCGCGCTACGGAGCGCAGGCACATGGCCGAACCCCACGGCACTCATCTGCGCGGACTTTGCTTGACGCTGCCATGTGGCTCAATTAGACTTCCATCATTGCCATTGTGCGGGTATGGGGACTGAATGAAAAAGGAAACGATACTTACGGCGGTGGTTTTCTTCGTGGTGGGGTTTCTTGCGGGGTATATCACGGACGCGCAGATGAACTGGAGCGGGCGGCAGAAAGCCGTGATGACGGCAACCCCCCGCATGCCCTCTGAGATGCCTGGCGGGGGCGCTCCTGGTGCAGCCCAGGGTGGGGGCATGCCGCCAGGATTGCCAGAGGGGCATCCTCCCATCGACCCCGCGTTGATTTTCAAGCAACTGCGGGAGGAAGCGGAACAAAACCCCAAGGATTCGGACATTCCTTTGAAACTCGCCAACTTCCTGTACGACCAGCGGCAGTACCAGCAGGCAATCGAGTGGTACCAGAAATCCCTGGCCATCAATCCGAAGAACGTCAACGCCCGCACTGACATGGGAACTGCATACTTTTACATCGGCCAGGCCGGACAGGCGCTGAAAGAATACCGCCAATCGCTGGCCCTTGATCCCGACCACAAGCCCACATTGTTGAACGTGATTGTGGTGAACCTGGAAGGGACTCACGACACCGCAGCCGCCCAGCGGGCGTGGGACCGCCTGCACAATCTGGATCCCTCGAATCCGGCTCTTCCAAGCTTAAAGCAGAAACTGGACGCGGCGCGGGGCTCCGGCGGCGGCGCTCTGCCCAGGCAGTAAACTCAGGGCATCCCCCAGGCCCCTCGAGCCGTCTGACAAACCAGGGGGGGAGCTGACGGCTGACGGTTCAAAGAAAATGCAGGGATTCTTCGTCCCGACAGGTCGGGACTCAGAATGACAGGGGCCGGGAAGCTGACGGCTGACGGTTCATGGGACGCTTGCTCTCCTATTTCGTGGAATTAATCTTCCTCATCGTGATCTCGAAGATGCTGGGCCGGGCCCTGCAAGGACTCTTCAGTCCCTCTCCGCCGCGCCGGGAGAATCGTGCCGTGGAAGGGGAGCCTCGAGACTCTTCCCGGATGCGCATTGGCAAGACGGAGCGCGACCCCGTGTGCGGCATGTTTGTTTCCACAGAACTTTCCCACCGCCTCGCGCGCGGCTCGGAGACCCTTCACTTCTGCTCCCATGAATGCCTGGAGCGATACCAAAAGGAAATGGCGAATGTATCGTCTTGAGCGGGAAAACCTCGCGCCAGCGCTGCCGCGATTGCGGAGCGTCCGGCTGCTCTCCGGGCTGGCACTGCTAACCCTATGGGCGCCCACACCTGCCCTGGCATGGGGCGGCCAAGTGAGGCTCACCCGCCGATACCAAAGCGGCCAGAAAATGGTCTACACGACCAAGACGCACACGAAGGCGGTGATTCACTCCGAGCCCCCCGAACTTCAGAATTTTCTGCCTCCCCTGCCCACCAACTTCTCCGTGCAGCAGCAGAACACCGTGACGGTAAAGGCAGTCCACAGCGACGGCAGCGCTGACATTGAGAATCATTTCGACAAGTTCGAATTCCAGTCGGACCTCGCCGACCGCGTGCCAGCGAATTTCCGTGACCCTGCCGTAAGTGCGCAGCAGGAAATCAGCGAACACGTGGCTGGCCAGGATATCGTCGCCCACTTTGACCGCAACGGGCGGCTCGTGGGATTTGAAGGCGGGGAGGGCTTGTTCGAGCAGTTGGATATGGCCTATCGAGAGCCGCTTCGCCAGGCATTGAGGTTTTTCCTCGAACAATTGGGAGGCGATGGGCTCTATCCCGAGCACCCGGTCAAACCGGGAGAGACTTGGAAGAGCAAATTCGACTCGCCGGCGAGCGCGGCGTATCCCTATAACGTCGAAGGGGAGAACACCCTGCGTTACGTCGGCAAGACCAAGGTCGGGGGCGTAAAAGCCGCGGTGCTGGAATTCAGCTTCGTGGACGTGGTGAAGCCCGCGCCTGACGCCCTTGGGAAAGCGGAGCCGCTGGCCCAGCTTGAATCCCACGGTCTGGGAGTGGACATGCGCATCGACGGCCAGGGCAAAGGCCGGGTGCTGCTGGCGCTCGACGACGGGAGGGTGCTCCAGAACCATGCCACCATTCACCAGACCTTGAGCGCCCGTCTCAAAAGCTCGGCCCCGCTCCCCTTTACGAACTCACAAACCTTAAAGCTCGAAGTGCAATCCGACACAGAAATGGACGTGGAAGGTTCCGGCAGGTGAGCCTGAAAAAAATCTTCGCGCGGGGCCTTCCGACCCGCAATTCCTTATTGACAAGCAGGCCAGCCATTTTATAATCATTTAAAGTCTCGCGCCAGGAAAAGAGACTCAGCGAAAAAAAGATGAATCACCAGTTTAGCGCCTCGTGGCCGGTGGTCCTCAGCATAGCGGGCTTCGATCCCTCCTCGGGAGCGGGAATCGCTGCGGACCTGAAAACATTCGCTGCCCATGGCTGCTATGGGGTGGCGGCCATCACGGCGCTCACCATCCAAAACACTCAGGGCGTCACCGCCCTCTATCCCACCGAACCCGCGGTTCTGAAAGACACCATTGCTGCCCTCCTCGCGGATGGCCGTGTGAAAGCCATCAAAGTCGGCATGCTGGCAAATCAGGCCAATGCGGAAGTTGTCAGCGAGATCCTCGAATCCAATCCGGCGCTCCCCTCTGTGCTCGATCCTGTTTTTCGCTCTTCCAGCGGGAGAGACCTGGCAGATCCGGCGTGCCAGGAGTTTCTCCGCTTGCAGTTAATCAAGCGCCCGTCCGTGATTACGCCCAACCTCTTCGAGGCCTCGGCATTGACCGGCCTCCGGGTCGAAAACCAGGAAGCCATGAAGGTGGCAGCGCGCACACTGGTCGAGATGGGCGCGCGCGCCGTGGTGGTGACCGGCGGCCACCTTGATAAGGCCACCGACGTTTTCTTTGACGGCTCGGCGCTCGAAGTCTTCATCGGTGAGCGCGTAAAGCCTGATAACACCCACGGCACCGGCTGCACGTTTTCTTCCGCGATCGCGGCCAACCTGGCGCTGGGCCGCCAGCTTCGCGATGCCGTCGTACTGGCCAAAGCCTACGTTACCGAGGCCATCCGCAAGGCTTACGTCGTGGGCCCCGGCCGTGTACCCCTGAACCACCTTTACCGGATGGCTCAACCTTCCCGCCTCGCCGACCACTCAGCCGCTGTAACCGAGCCCGTGGGCTGATTTCATTTCCAAGCCGCAGATTGCGCAGATGAACGCAGATTAAAAAGGTTTCAAATACCTCTTCGCTCTGCGTTAATCTGCGTTCATCTGCGGCTTAAGATTTCGGTTGTGGCTGTCAGATGATCTTCAGTTTCTTCCCGACGCTTTCCAGAATCTCGAGCGCGCGCGTCAATTCCTCCTGGGTGTGCGTGGCGGTGACGATGGTGCGGATGCGGGCTTTGCCTTCCGGAACAGTGGGGAAGCCGATACCCTGGGCAAACACGCCGGCAGCAAAAAGCTGGCGCGAGAACTCGTGAGCCAGAGCGGCATCGCCCACGATGACGGGCGTGATGGGCGTTTCGCTCACGCCGGTGTTGAACCCGAGCTTCTTCAAACCTTCTTTGAAGAATTTGGTATTGGCCCAGAGCCGGTCGATCAGTTGCGGCTCTTCCTCCAGCACCTCAAAAGCCGCCAGGCAAGTGGCGGCAACGGAAGGCGGATGCGAGGTCGAGAAGAGGAAGGGCCTGCCGCGGTGGTAGAGAAACTCAATGGTGTCGCGCGTCGAGCAAATGTACCCACCCAGCGCACCGATGGCTTTTGAGAGTGTGCCGACCTGGATATCCACGCGCCCGTGCAGGTTGTAGTGATCCACGGTGCCGCGGCCGTTGCGTCCCAGGACGCCGGAAGCGTGCGCGTCGTCAATCATCATGATGC
>JBEKUR010000040.1:0-33900 GCA_049514855.1 Terriglobia bacterium | reverse complement strand
CGAAACCCGAGTCGAAGACGGAGTGCTCCTTCGCGAGGTTCTGAAGAACCTGGGGTTGAAGCAAGTGTTCATTTATGAAAAGTACCGGACCATCTATGCCAAAGGTAACAAAGCAGACTTTCATGGACTGCCCCAGGTAGCGTACGACGAGACGCCCATAGGCAATTACCTCGAGCTTGAAGGGCCGGAGAAATGGATCGACGCGGTTGCGACCCGGCTTGGGTATTCGCGCCAGGATTACATCGCCAGCAGCTATTTGGCTCTTTACTGTCAGAAGTGCCGGGAAGAAGGCAAGACACCAGGTAATATGGTTTTCAAGGGGCGCAAATCGCGATTGGGTTTCGTTGCCACCTGAGTTATAATAGGTTTGATTGCTGCGCCGCTGATATTTGGTGGGCGGGCGAGGAGGATGTGTTATGGAGGGTTTGTTTCAGCCAACCCATTTGATTTTCATATTGCTAATTGTGTTGATCCTGTTTGGACCAGGAAAGTTGCCAGAGCTCGGAAAGGGCTTGGGGAAGGGAATTCGCGAGTTCAAGGATGCCATCAAGGGTGGCATGGAGGGGAGCTCGGAAAAGAAAGAGGAAGATAAGAAGACCTAAACCGTCCTCCGCATTTCCACTCTTGCGAAGATCTTTCTTTGCCCCTCTCCTTCATTGTTCAACGGCAAGCTCAGCAAAAGCGTGAATCCCAAAGGGTCGTGAGGAAATTCCTCTCCCTCCTGCTGATCGCGGAAGGTGGAAGATTGAGTTCGTCGGTCGCCAGTCCAACCCGGCCCGTCCGTTCACACTCGTTGACGGGAATTTTCTTGCTGTGCTATAAGAGACAAGATTCAGCGAGTGAAGAGACCAGAGTTTTTCACTGATTGCATAATCCTCGGTAGCTCAATGGTAGAGCGTTCGGCTGTTAACCGAAGGGTTCCAGGTTCGAGTCCTGGCCGAGGAGCCAATTCTTATTCAGTCACGTACGTCGATCGTTCCCGTTCTCAATCACCCGGCTCGCGCCTGCTGTAACGAAGTAAGGCACTGCCACGCAATAACCATTCCAGGTTCGATCAGAGCCCCTCATCCCCAGGCCCCTGTCCCGCCGCGGCGACCGGTGGGGCACAGCCGCGCTATAAGAGCCGCAAGAGAAGATGGGCGCGAGAGCCGCATAATTAAAGAGCGAAACGGTGGACTCTCGTCTCGAGCTCATGGCTGCCGGCCAACCATCCTGGCGCGCACACTGGCTTTGCCGGCCGTGGGGAGAATCTCACTTCAGAGGGATCGGAAAGCAGGATTTTCACCGAAGAAATACCCTGACCGATGGCACGCGGTGGTCAAGGTGCGTGCTTCTTCCCGGGCACCTGATCCTGAACCACAGCGAAGGTCGCCAGAGAGGTCACGAACTTCTTTATGCCTACGCTGTGGAAGTACACCATGGTTTGATCGCGGTCGCTTTCGAGAACCGCGCCCCAACCGTACCTGAAATGGCGGACAGACTGGCCGGGTTTTAATTTCATAACGTCCTCTCTCCACCTGGCTATCGAATCTCATCCCCGGTACTGCTGCCTGCCAGGGCGGCGTAAATCGGCCTGAGGCCCAGCGCTACCTCGGGGGGGGACTGGGCGTTCCGAAAGTCGTCGCGGCCTAGGCCGATCTAAACGCATCTGCGTGGCACAACAGTACCCTAATAATCGCGCCTGCGGTATGAGCCATCCCGGCCACCACCGCGTGGTCGCGAGAAGTCCGTGCGCTGGGGGCGAGCTTCGTTGACGGTCAAAGGACGGCCCTCGAGGGCCTGTCCGTTCAAGCCGGTGATCGCCCGTTGAAGGTCCTCGCCTTCGGCGAGCTCAACAAATCCGAATCCTCGCGGGGCGCCTGACATCTTGTCGCGAATCACCACTGCCGAGGCCACTTGATAGCCCGCATTGGTCACAAAATCGGTGAGACTACTGTCGGTGGCGCTGTGGGGAAGATTACCTACGAAAAGTTTTGTTGCCATATGTTCCTCCAAGTTGGGGCGGCCCTTGGGGTCCGCCCGGTTAACCTACACTGGTTGGTGAGACGGGGCCAGCCCCACTGCCAAAAGTCTTTCGGCACAGCAAGCGCCGATCGGGGTCAATCCCGCGTTCCTGAAAACGCCCTTCAGCTTACTGAGGTGCGCGTTAAGGACGAAATGCCTCTTTATTCGCTAGCCTGGCTTTCTCTTGCGCGGCACGCTCCTCCCCATCTTGTTTCTTTTGACGTTCGTCTTCTCATTGGGGAGCTTCTTGCTCATCCAGTCGGTTGGCTTCGGTGATAGCGCTCTGAGCCAGACCATCGAGCCGTTTCGCAAGAACAAGCATTCCAAACGTAGGCTCGTAGGAGGAACGGAAAAAGCTGCACGAGTACTCTGAGTTTTCCCAACGTGCTATGACCTTTTCGCTGTCGTTATAGACCTGGAACGAGGAGAAGGTGACAATCTTCGCAGCGGGCTTGGTTGCGGTTCCGTACTTCTCCGAAATGGCTTCGACCATGTCCTCATCGGTCATCCCCTCGGTCCGATATCGATCATAATTCACAACCATTCGATAAAGTTCGCCGTTGTAAAAGCTGAAGAGGACCTCCTTAACCGGGTCCGTTTGAAGCAAAGAGTCGAGAGGACGCTGGGGCCTCCATTGCATTTCTTGAATCAGCGCCGGACGTTGGTGGGCCACCCTCGCCTCGGAAGGCTGCATATGGGCCAGTTTCGCCGCCCCGAGCAGGTCCATTCCAAGCTCAAAATCCCGGTACCTGGAAAGATCAGGCGCATAAGCCGCAGGCGCCGAAACAGGCTGCGCTCGCAGCGGAAAAAGGAGAGAGTGTAGCGGCCGCAAATCCAATTCCTGGATTACCGGCGGCTGAAGAGCCAACGTTGGCTTAGACGGTTTCACATCTTGCGCACACACCAAAAGCGCGGAAGACAACATGGCCCAACAAATTGAAATCACCAACCTGCGAGCCTTGGTCATTGGGACCTCCTCCTTAGGGGACTTGGTGCTTTCCGACTACAGCGTGCGTTCACCAGTTGTCAGCCACGCTGCCACAAGTGTTTCGGCCCGGCGACCGGCGACACGATGCTGGCCTCTTTCTTCTTTGCCTGCGGCTTACGCGGGTAGTACCGTTCCCGGTATTCCCGGATGTCAAGCTCCCCGATACTCAGCCGGGCCTCAGTGCGAGATTCAAGCGTTTCCCCTCGTAGTTCCTTCGCCAACCGCGCAAAGCATATGCCTGGGCCATCCTGGAGTTTCAGGCAATCGGGGCGAAACGCTTCGAATTGAACGTTGACCGTGAAATCGCGTGCCTCATGGGGCATGTCAATCACGTGAAAAGTATAGATTCGAGAACCGGCTGCACTGTCGAAACCGACATATTGGATATACATTTCAGAATCCTCATATTGGCCCTGCGAGCGCTGGTCATACTCAACACCGCTGGCAGCGCCGATCCGCTCAGCCGTCAACGGCAAGATGCTGGCTCTTCTTCTCCGGCACCCAGCACTGGTCGTGCTTGGTTTTTTGTTTCCAGCGCCTTTCGCGATTCTCGAGTTTGCTTCCGCCGGAGAATCTTTTGCCGGCGTTCCCGGCCAAACCTGGCTTTGTCACCATTTCTTTCCGACATAATTCCCTCCCTTGCGAGCCCTCTGCTTTGGTTTCACACGCGTAACCCAATAATGTCGTTTCGTCTTCGCCCAACTAGAGAGCGGACTTGGCCGCTCCCACCGAACCAGGGGCCTCGTTGTTTAAGGCTGCTGCGCCTGCGACGATCATGTGGAAGGTCGAGTTGGCAACCTCATAGGTTTGAACATGAAGATCCCCTTCAAGCACTTTTTCCAAAGCCTTCAGCACTTCCGGATAGGTTGCGCGGTTATATGTTTCCGCGTTCTCTTTCCGATCCCACAAACTGATTGCCACGGCTCCTGTTCCCTCGGAGGCTATGAAGGTGATTTCGTCTTGGAAACCTTTCTGTTTTCGAAGCACTGGAATGATTTCCTTCTCCATCGTGCGGCTAAAGTCCCCAACGCTATTCACCTTCAAATGCATGGATACATGTCGAGCGAACATGGCAACCTCCATGGTTGTCTTCTAAGAGGTAAGGCCGCAGATAACCCGACTTAGTTCAGGAGACCTGGAGAGTGTCTAGGAGAGGCTCATCCCATTAACCATACTGATTGAATTAACTTTACTTGTCAAGCTAATTGTGCGAAATTCTAATTTAAGAGGGTCAGGTGAACTACGTATAGTTAATCTTGGGGAGGGATCCCATGGACCTACCTTTAGTTATCAGGCAACGACTCGAACAACTGGGACATGAACAGAGAGACTTGGCGGTTGCTGCCCAGGTCACGGAGTCCTACATATCGCAGTTGCTTACCCGGAGGAAAGCGCCACCCGCACCTGAGCGGACAGATATCTATGGGAAGATTGAGAAATTCTTGAAGTTCCGAAGCGGGGAGCTCACAAAGCTGGCTGAGCAACAGCGCCACGAAGCACTAAAACGAAAATTGGCAGACCCACCCGCGCCGTTGTTCAAAGAGGTTCGAGAGTTGGTGCTTAGCAAGTGCAAACCGGACAAGCAGAAACAAATAGCGGCGATTTTCGAGAAGCAGCCCTTCGGTGAACTCGAACTCCTGGTCACGCAGAAGCTTTTGGATGTGGTCAAGCAAGTCGCCAGACAAGAACTGGAAAGCGAAAACTGGCTCCGCTTGATGGCCAGGCTCAGCCACCGGAGCTACGCAGAGATGCGGGTGGGGATTCTCGAGTTCCTGGATACAGACATCTTCAATGTGTCGATTGAGAACTGCGTCTCCTTTTTGGATCCGCTGATCGAATTCTGGGATATCGACCTTGCGACTTTCGCTTTGGAAATCGTGTTAAACCGCAGAGTGGCCCCTGGGCACCCTAAGAAGTTTGAGTTCGTGGAAAAGGATGTCGAACCATCCTTGGAGGAAGAGCCGGGGCTCAGAGAATTCCTCGAGGATGCTTCTCTCAGCGGCGGCGCCACCCAGGATGAAATCGCCTTTCTAAAGAAGCTGCGATTCAAGGAAAGACGGCCTACCGCACTCTATTATTACCGGGAGTTGCAAAACCTGAGAGACCCTCTTCATTTTCGCACCGCAAAAGCCGCTTAGGACGTATACGCCAGCCGCGTAGGGCGTACTGAAGCGCGGGAAAGCCTGCCCTCTTCATTGCGAGGAGAGGAAAATAAACCTGACCAACATGGTCAGATTGGCTATAATCGTCTTATGAAAACCGTGAATATCAGCAACCTGAAAGCGCAACTCAGCGCCCATATCCAGCTTGTGCGTGAGGGCGAAGAGGTGCTTGTTTGCGACCGCAACAAGCCCGTGGCGCGAATCGTGCCGTGCCGTTTGGAAAAACATTCCGTGCAGGAGCAGCGGCTGATTGCCCGCGGCGTTCTCACGCCTCCCTTGAAGAAACGGCCTGCTAGGGTGTCGTGGCCGGAACCGCCGGGGAATGTTTCCGATGAGGTCATGAAGCAGATATGGCGGGAAGAACGGGAAAGCCGGTAACGCGGGTTTCGGCATTTTGGGATACAAGCGCCCTGGTTCCTCTTTGCGTGCGTCAGGGCATCACGCCTCGGGCCCTCGCACTTTACAAGAGCTATGAGGTGGTTGTCTGGTGGGCCACCCCTGTCGAGATCGCGAGCGCGCTGGCTCGCCTGGTGCGGATGCGGCAAATCGACTCTGGTGACTGCGCCAAGGCCCGCAAGCTCGCAAAGAGCCTCGCTGACTCGTGGTCTGTCATTCAGCCGTCGCACGCCCTGCGGGCGCAGGCCGCACGGCTTGTGGACCGTTACGATCTGCGGGCGGCGGACTGCTTGCAGTTGGCGGCGGCGCTGGAGTGGTGCGAAGGCATCTCCCAAGGCCGTGTCTTCCTTACCACCGACCAAAAGCTGCGGGCGGCGGCCCGCCTCAGCGGCTTTGATGCGGAGCAGATGTGATGCGGGCCGTGTGAGTGTGTTTGCTTGCAACTGAGGCTGAGCTGGCGCACGCGCTCGAGGCCACCGCTTGCGCAAACCTGCCAGGCAAAGCGTGGTAAGATACGCGGCGAAAGATCGCCAAAGGGGCTCCAAGCTCATGGCTTGCAGAATCCACATTGGCCTATTCACCGTGATGATGGTGGCTGCGACTGCCTTACCTGCAGGGGCACAGCGCGCTGTGCCCCTACAAGATGTACGTCGCACCCACGCCAACTTCCGAATTCGGGTTTAACGAAGCTTTGGCCCTTTCATTCCCCGTTCCCTATTCCCTGTTCCCTTCCTCGCAATCTGTAATCTCACATTTCCGATGCTCTTAATCCGCCTGGCTCGGTGCGTCGATGGAACTTTAGGAGTTCGCTATTTCAAGCCCATCCTTGGCGCTTATGGTAACATCTCCCGTTGAAGGAAAAATCCGAGAAGTGCCACACAGTGACCATTTCTCAGGTCGGCCTATGGTCCAGATGGCTTCGAATACTGAAGCTGACACCTGCCGAAAGTACGTCCTGCCTAAGCTCTACGCAGCGGGTTGGGACGACGAACAGATCAGCGAACAAAAGACTTTCACTGACGGGCGCATCGTCGTCGCTGGCAGCAAAGTCAGCCGTCGCCCGCAAAAGCGCGCCGATTACCTTTTGCGCTACCGACGCGATCTCCCCATCGCGGTTTTAGAGGCCAAGGCCGCTTACAAGAAACCCGGCGACGGCCTTCAGCAGGCCAAAGAGTACGCGCGGATTCTCGGCCTCAAGTTCGCCTACTCGACCAACGGCCACGGCATCATTGAGCATGATTTCACCGACGGGCGGGATAACGAACGCGCGGAATTCCCCTCACCTGATGACCTCTGGAAGCGGCTCCGCCACGCGGAGAGCATCACGACCGCGACCGGCCAGTTGTTGCTCACGCCCTACTATCACCTTTCCGGAAAATCGCCGCGCTATTACCAGGAAATCGCCATCAACCGCGCAGTGCAGGCTATTCTTCAGGGCAAGCAACGCGTTCTGTTAACGATGGCAACGGGAACCGGAAAGACCATCGTGGCCTTTCAAATTTGTTGGAAGCTCTGGAACGCCCGCTGGAACCGCACAGGGGACTATCGCCGGCCCAGAATCCTTTACCTGGCTGACCGTAACGTCCTTGTTGATGACCCGAAGGACAAGATATTCGCTCCCTTCGGGGACGCGCGCTTGAAGATAGAAGGCGAGGCGAACAAAAGCCGTGAGATGTACTTCTCCACGTATCAGGCCATCGCCCGCGACGAACGCCGCCCCGGTCTCTATCGTGATTTCCCGCCCGACTTTTTCGACCTCATCATCGTGGATGAGTGCCACAGGGGCAGCGCCCGCGACGAGAGCAACTGGCGCGATATCTTGGAATACTTCCAAACCGCATTCCAACTCGGCATGACGGCAACTCCACTGCGCGAGGACAACCGCGACACTTACGCCTACTTTGGGAACCCGATTTACACCTACAGTCTGAAGCAAGGGATTGAAGACGGTTTTCTCGCTCCCTACCGCGTCCATCGCATCATCACCACAGCCGACGCGGCGGGCTGGCGACCGTCCAAGGGAGAACTCGACCGCTACGGCCGGGAAATCCCCGATGCCGAGTATGGCACTAAGGATTTTGAGCGCGTCGTGGCTCTGAGGGCGCGCACCGAGGCCATAGCCCGCAACCTGACCGAGTTCCTCATGAGGAACGACCGCTTCGGCAAAACCATTATTTTCTGTGTGGATATGGACCATGCGGAAGCCATGCGACAGGCCTTGAATAATATGAACGCCGACCTCGCTCAGCAGCATCCCGATTACGTTGTCCGCGTGGTCTCCGAAGAGGGCAAGGTCGGTCGCGGGCACCTTGACCGCTTCATGGAACTCGAAACCCTCGTGCCAACGCTCGTCACTACTTCCCAGATGCTCACGACTGGGGTGGACGTCCCCACCTGCAAGAACGTTGTCCTCGCACGGGTCATCAATTCCATGACAGACTTCAAGCAAATCATCGGGCGAGGGACGCGCGTTCGGGATGACTACGGCAAATACTACTTCAATATCCTCGACTATACGGGCAGCGCCACACGCTTGTTTGCTGACCCGGATTTCGACGGCGAGCCTGCACTGATTACAGAAGAGGAGATGAACGATGCTGGCGAGCGCGTAGGCGACCCTGAAGTGCTGAGCGAAGAAGACGTAGGGGCGGTTCGCGAACCGCCCCTTGACGAGCTATCTCCTGGGCTGCCAGACGAAGCTTCCGAAACACCGCCGCGCAAGTTTTACGTTGACCACGGTTATGTCGAGATAGCCGCGCACCTGGTTTACGAACTCGATGCTGAGGGCAAGCAACTGCGGGTGGTCAGATTCACGGATTACACCGCCGAAAAGGTACGCAGCATGTGCCCTTCCGCTGCCGCGCTACGCTCCAAATGGTCTAGTGCCACCGAGCGCGCCGCAATTTTGGAAGCGCTTGAAGAACAGGGCGTTTCGCTCGAAGAACTCATGGCCGCCGCCAAGCAACCGGATGCCGATCCTTTTGACTTGCTTTGCCACGTGGCGTTTAGTGCTCCTCTGCGGACTCGGCGCGAGAGGGCGGAGGCCTTGCGACGCGAGCAAAAAGGTTTTTTTGACGGCTACGGCCCCAAGGCGCGCGAGGTGCTCAACGACATTTTGGAAAAGTACATTGATTACGGCGTCGCACAGTTCCAGATTCCTGAAATCCTCAAGGTTCCTCCCATCTCCGAGCGTGGCACCGTGATGGAGATCGCGGCAATGTTCGGCGGTGCAGAGAAGCTGCGCACCGCTGTAAACGAAATGCAAACGATGCTGTACTCCTCTTAGAACTAGCGCGGAGCGCCTTTGGACTGCGGTAGCAGCAGCTACCGCCTTTTGATGTTCTCGACCCTGGGAGTGCGGAAACCGTCGCGATTCCTGTAATATACTTTGCGGTGCCGACCGCAGTCGAAAGGCGGTAGCTGCTGCTACCGCACTCCAAAGGGGTTTCCTATGGGCGATTGGCCTCACAGCCCGATGCACCGGTTTACCGGGGCTGGGGCGTACATGGTTACTTGCGGGACCTACTTGAAGCTGCACCATTTCCAGGGCACGGAACGATTGCACTATCTTTGCGAATACCTCCTAGGTCTCGCCGTCGACTACCAGTGGGACGTTCAAGCTTGGGCAGTCTTCCCCAATCACTACCATTTTGTGGCGTTGGCTTCGCCACAATCGAGACCGTTGCTAAGCCTCATGAAGACGCTCCACTCGGACACCGCTTTTGCGGCGAATCAATGGGATGGAGTTCAGGGCCGCCAGGTCTGGTACCAATACTGGGAAACAAAGCTCACCTACCAACGGTCATACTATGCGCGGTTGAGCTACGTGCATCGTAACGCCGTTCATCATGGTTTGGTACGCGAGCCGTCGCTCTACCCCTGGTGCTCGGCGGGCTGGTTTCAGCGGGGGGCATCGACCTCGTTCTACAAAACGATCATGAAATTCGGCACTGAGGGCCTGAAAATCCCGGACGACTTCGAAGTGGATTGGTCATCTGACGCCGCCTGATGAATGCATCTTGGAGTGCGGTAGCAGCAGCTACCGCCTTTTAATGTCTTTAGATTAAGCTTGTCTATCGATTCAGTATTCCTAACCCATATGGCACGAACTAAAAACACCAAATCCGCAGTTCCCCAATCCACCGCCCAGCAACTTGCGAGCCTCGTCAAGTCTTGCCGCGACATCATGCGTAAGGACAAAGGGCTAAACGGCGATCTCGACCGCCTACCCATGCTCACCTGGATCATGTTTCTCAAGTTCCTGGACGACATGGAGCGCGTGCGCGAGGAAGAAGCGAAGCTGGCAGGCAAGAAATTCCGTCGCGCTATCGAGCCGCCTTACCGCTGGCGCGATTGGGCATCGAACCCCGAGGGCGTCACGGGCGACGCGTTGACGGCATTCATCAATCACGATGAGGCCGTGCGCCCGGACGGCAAGCGCGCGGCGGGCCTGTTCACTTATCTCCGGGGGTTAGAAAGCGCCAACGGCGACCGTCGCGACGTGATCGCCACTGTCTTTCAAGGCGTGACCAACCGCATGGCGAGCGGCTACTTGTTGCGGGAAGTACTGAACAAGGTCAACGAAATCCATTTCACGTCCCAGGATGAGATTTACACCCTGGGCCTGCTCTACGAGTCCATGCTGAAGGAAATGCGAGACGCGGCGGGCGATTCCGGCGAATTCTACACGCCTCGCGCCCTGGTGAAGTTTATCGTCACGGTGGTTGACCCGCGCTTGGGCGAGACAGTGCTCGACCCCGCCGCCGGCACTGGTGGCTTCCTTGTCCAGTCTTTCGAGCACTTAAAGCCACAGTGCAAAAAGACCGAGCAGTTTGCGCAACTCCAGCGTGAGACGCTCCACGGCATCGAGCCCAAGTCACTGCCCTATCTGCTCTGCCAGATGAACCTCCTGCTCCACGGGTTGGAATATCCGCAAGTGGCTTCGCACAATGCCCTCGACAAACCTCTGCGTGAAATTGGCGACAAGGACCGGGTGGATGTGATCATGACCAATCCGCCATTCGGAGGTGAAGAAGAACGCGGCATCCTGGGCAACTTCCCCGAGGATAAGCAGACGGCGGAAACGGCGCTGCTTTTCCTGCAACTCATTATGCGCAAGTTGCGGCGGCCGGTGGGCGGTTCCAAAGGTGGCCGATGCGGCATGGTTGTCCCTAACGGCGTGCTTTTTGGCGATGGAGTCTGCGCGCGCATAAAAAAGGACTTATTGGAAGAGTTCAACCTGCACACCATCGTCCGCTTGCCGAACGGTGTATTTGCGCCTTACACCAGTATCGCGACGAACCTGCTTTTCTTCGACCGCTCCGGGCCGACGAAAGAGATTTGGTATTACGAGCAGCCACTCCCTGAGGGGCGAAAGAATTACACCAAGACGCAGCCGTTGCAGTTCGAGGAATTCGCGCCGTGCCTGGAATGGTGGAAAAGGCGGGAAGCCAACGAGCGAGCCTGGAAGGTTCAGGCTGCTGATGTCCTTAAGTACGACGAAAACGGCAATCTGGCTTCCGTGAATCTCGATATTAAGAACCCGAGCGCCAAGCAGGATTTCGAGCACCTGCCGCCCGAACAGTTGGCAGACGATATCATGAAGAAAGAACAGCGCATGGCAGAATTGGTGGCGGAAATCAAAGCATTGCTGTCGGGGCGAATCGCCTAGATAGATGCAGAGATGAGGCCGAACCTACGAGGCAAGTCTGTGAAAACATCACAAATCACCATACCGGTAGCAGCAATGCGCCTGATAAACACGCGGTGTTGCGAGGTCTGGGGAACTTGCAGCATGAAAAATCTCGGCAGTTGGGCATCTGGCTCAGGCTTTCCGCTCGAGTATCAGGGAATGCAGGGGCTCCCCTACCTCTTCTGCAAGGTCAGCGACATGAATCGCCCCGGCAACGAAGTCTACATAAAGACCACAGCCAACACGGTCGACGACCGTGCACTCCAACTTATTCGGGCGAAACTGCATCCGCCAGGCACAGTAATTTTCCCAAAAATCGGCGGAGCAATCGCAACAAACAAACGCAGGATACTCGCTCGCCATTCCGCGATAGACAACAATCTTCTCGGTATCTCCCCGCATAAATCCACTTACCCAGACTGGCTCTTTCAATTCCTGCGAAGCGTCGATTTCGAGGCATATCAGGTTGGCACTTCAGTTCCAGCGTTGAAGCAAGGAACAATCGGTGAAGTCACTGCTCCTTGCCTCTCGATCGACGTTCAGAAGGCAATTTCGCAGTTCATGATTTGGCTCGACAACAAGAAAGTTGAAGAACTGTGGGGGAACGCCCCTCACCTTCCATCTCCACTCGATGAGCAGCGGCGGGTTGTGGCGCGCGTCGAGCAACTCGCCGCTAAAATCCAAGAGGCCCGCAACATACGCCAGCAAGCAATTGGTGAAGTGGGTCCCCTATTCTCCGGCGCATTATCAACGTTAACTGCCAACTCCGGTGCGACCCCGTCTAGATTGGACAGTATATGTGCACAGGTCACGGATGGAGAACATGCTACTCCTGCTCGCATCCCCGAGCGGGGCGTGCCCCTCGTCACAGCAAAAAACGTGAGGGATGGATATTTGGACCTAAAAGTCACGGACTTTTTGACACCTGAAACGGCGGAAAAGTGCTGGCAAAGATGTCACCCGAAGCACGACGATGTTCTGATGGTTTGTGTTGGCGCCACAACGGGACGTGTCTGCCGACTGCAAAATCCGCCTCCGATTGTGATAGTCCGAAGTGTTGCGCTCCTCCGACCTAACACCGATTCCATCGAGCCACGTTTCCTAGAATATTCTCTCGAAAGCGCAGAGTGTCAGAGGCAGATCTGGGCAAGTGTGAAGCAAGCTGCCCAACCTTGTCTGTATATTCACCGAATCAAGAATCTCACTGTACCCGTGCCGTCGCTTCCCGAGCAGCGCCGCATCATCGCCTACCTGGACAACCTTCAGGCCAAGGTGGGCGCGCTCCGGAAACTCCAGGCCGAAACCGCCGCCGAACTTGACGCCCTCATGCCTTCCATTTTGGATAAGGCATTTCGAGGTGAATTGTAGGAGGCATATGGCACAAAGGAAACAGCAAGCAAGAGAATCTGTTCCCGTAACGCTGCCCCCGCAGCGCGCAATCGAATTACTACGAAAGCAGCTCGCTCCTATCGACGAAATCAAACAGTTGCAATATAACGATCCAGAAATTATGAAGTGGGCGCTCACGACTGAGAGCATTCTGGATGGAGCCTTCGGGAAACCAGATGGCGAAAAGCACAAAAACACGTGGGAGTTCGCCCACTGCGCTGGTGGGCCGGCGCTCATGAACATGACCGGCGGCGCGATTCAAGGAAATCACATACGCCGAACCGAAAGAAGGAAGGCGATCTTGGAGTCCATCATCGAGCAGCTTGAGATATTGGCGCCACCGGCGGCTCAAGTTGCTCCTGGCCAATACCAATTTCACCCTGAAATTGAGCGCGTCAGCGGAGAACTCTTCCGCGACGGCCATTACAAGCAAGCTGCTCTGGAAGCGTATATCCGAGTTATAGACGAAGTGAAGGCGAAGTCTAGGCTGGGCTTAGACGGCGACCCGTTGATGAACCAAGCATTTGGATGTGACAAGCAAACTCCGGTCATTCAGTTCAACAGCCTCCAGAGCGACGCCGAGCGCGACGAACAGAGGGGCATCATGTTCCTGTTCAAAGGGGTCGTTGGCCTGAGGAACTCAAAGGCCCACAGCAACACCCTTTTCAACGACCCAAGCCGCGCGCACGAATACCTGGCCCTGGCCAGCCTTCTGATGCGCGTGTTGGAAATCGCCACCATCAATCGACCGTAGCGGACACGTTGAAGCGCCTCGAGGCCCGCCCCCACGCCCCCTTCGAGGGCTGCGCTCCCTGGGGCCCGCAACCAGAAGGAGCGGAAAGCGGCGCGGGGTGGCGCGAGAGGCGCCGCCAATAGGCTAGACATATCGGCTACTATCAAGCGGGCAAGCCGCTAAGTGTGCCAATATGCCACACTCATACGCTCGCCAGCATATCTTCAGCATTCTTCTAACCCATTGAAAACACATGGTAATATGATGTCACTGGCGCAGAGCACTTCAAAAAAACGGGACGCATGGCGCAAATGGAAATCACTCCCCTGGAAGGCGACAATGTATTTTCTGGCGGCTGCAACCTCCACCCCGAGTTGCCTCAAGCCAACATTGTTGCATTGTTCTAAACTGCCTATGAGGTCGCAAGCGGAGCCTGGCGGCTTTAGTTGTTCTCCTATTCATCGCCGCGCGTCAAGAAAATGTTATCGGGCTTGAGGTCGCGGTGGATGATGCCGAGTTTGTGCGCGGCGTTCAGCCCGCGCGCTACTTGCGAGAGGATTTCAGCGCACTCCGCCACGGGCAACGCGCCGCGCCTGCGAAGCGCATGGCGGAGCGTCTCGCCTTCCAGATATTCCATCGCGATGTAGGGAGTGCCATCGTCAGATTGGCCCGACTCGTAGATGGTCACGACATTGGTATGACGGATTCGCGCCGTGGAGGTCGCTTCATCGTGAAAACGCAGGAGGAATTCGGGATCATCCAGCAGCCGGCGGCTCAGGACCTTTAACGCCACGGGACGATTCCCGAGGGCAATTTGCTCCGCAAGAAAGACCGCTCCCATGCCTCCCGCACCCAGCTTCTTGACAATTCGATAACGCCGCGCGAGACCGCTGGCAAGCTCAGACTCGGTAACACTGGAAGCGGAAGGAAGCGGCGTGCCGTCTTTCAGACAGAAATCTGCGTCGTCGGGATACGTTCGCTGGCACTTAGGGCAGGTGCGCACGGTTACTCACCGAGCCGTCGAGGGGCTGCTGAGCCGTGCATATACTACAACTCTTCGTGTCTACGGGCAACGGAGCCGCCGACGATTGCCGATGGTCGATTGCCGATGGTCGATTTGAAAAAGCGTGTAGCGAACTGGACCGCTGTCAATCGTCAATCGTCCATCGAAAATCGGCAATTCTAGAACTTCCGGTTCCACTCCCGCGGCCAGCGTTCGATCACCACCTTGGTCTGGGTGTAAAACTCCACGCCGTGGCGCGCCTGGGCGTGCAAGTCACCAAAGAAGCTCTCGCCCCACCCGCTGAAGGGGAAGGTTGCCAAGGGCGCCGCCACGCCGATATTGAT
Source organism: Terriglobia bacterium (assembly GCA_049514855.1). Classification (GTDB taxonomy): domain Bacteria; phylum Acidobacteriota; class Terriglobia; order UBA7540; family UBA7540; genus CAVROP01. The sequence goes on along the minus strand of JBEKUR010000040.1, from coordinate 19,189 downwards.
GCCCACGTTGCCGGCGCCGACCTCGTAGCGGAAACGCCGGGCGCTGGCGCCGTCGCGGGTGAAGATGCAGGCCATGTTGCCGTAGCTGCGGGCATTGACCATCTGGATCGCCTCGTCGAGCGATCTGGCGTGCATCATACTCAACACCGGGCCGAAGATCTCGGTGCGGGCAATCTCGCCCTGCTGTGGAACGTCATCCATGACGGTCGGGAAAACGAAGAAGCCCTCCTCGTAGTTCTTCACCTTCTTGCCCCGCCCATCCACCAGGACGCTCGCCCCTTCGTGCTCTCCGCTGGCGATCAGCGCTTCGATGCGCGCCTTACTCGAGGCCGAGATGACCGGCCCCATCTCCACTCCCTGATCCAGTCCGTAACCCACCTTGCGGCTGCTGGCAGCTTCGACCAACTGCTCGGTCAGCACTTTTTTCGCCTCGCCCACGGTGATGGCGACCGAGGCTGCCAGGCAGCGCTGCCCGGCGCAACCGAAGGCAGAGTCGGCCAGGATATTGGTGGTCATCTCCATATCGGCATCCGGCATGACCACCACCGGGTTTTTGGCCCCACCTTGGCACTGGGCGCGCTTGCCGTTAGCCGCAGCTCGGCTGTAAATGTGGCGTGCCGTCGCTGTGGAACCGACAAAGCTGACCGCCCGAATGACGGGATGGTCGAGGATGGAGTTGACCGTCTCTTTGCTGCCGTTTACCAACTGCACCACGCCGTGCGGGAAGCCAGCGACCTCGAGCAGGTGGAAGAGCTTGTTGGAAGTCAGCGGCACGCGCTCGGAGGGCTTCAGGATGAAGCAGTTGCCAGTCGCCAAGGCATAGGGCATGAACCAGAACGGGATCATGGCTGGAAAGTTGAAAGGCGTAATAGCCGCGACCACCCCCAGTGGCTGGCGGATCATGTGCTCGTCGATCCCTGAGGCAATATCCTCGCTGTTGTAACCCTGCATCAAGGAAGGGATGCCGCAAGCCACCTCCACATTCTCGACGGCGCGTCGCAATTCGCCGATGCTCTCGGCGTAGGTCTTGCCGCACTCGTTGGTGACGCCGCGCGCCAGGTCGTCCAGGTTCTCCTCCAGCAGAGCCTTGAGTTTGAACAGCGGTTGGATCCGCTCGCCAGCCGGTCTGCGCCGCCATTCAGGAAATGCCTTCTGAGCCGCCGCGGCCGCTGCATCCACTTCCTCTGCCGGCGAAAGCGGCACTTCCGCTAGGACCTGCGCCGAAGCCGGGTTGAGCACGTTCAGAGCCTCCACCGCGCTCGAAGGCCGCCAGGTGCCATCTATGAAGTTTTCCAGGCGCTTGAGCATTCTCCCTCTCCTCTCTTTCTCGGTGCGATCAGAGGCAATAGCGTTGCTTCTTGGGGCTTCTTCGTAGGCAGCCCGCGCCTCTGGCAGCAACTGTTAGGCCTCGACACCTGGTTGAACACCTCCAGGTTTCGCAGCGGGCCGTACAGCTCTGCTCAAGATTCCCACGCCATCATGACCTTAGGCATTGGAATGGGCAACGTGACGCAATAAGCCCGCCTCAGTAAACATGCGAATGACGATTCCGAAAAACCGGCTGATCTCCGGCCCAGAGTTATTCTACCCCGAAACATCCGCCGCGCCAGCGGGTTGGTTCAGACGCCCCCGGTTGGAAAGTCAGACCCACGAACAGATAAGGGAATGCGCCGCGCACAGTCGAATTCCTGGCGCGAATCCCACACCTCCAGGAATAGGGCAGACCTCTCTGGCGGAGTGCGTAGGGCCCGCCGCGGCGGGCGAGACAGGTTCGCGCTACTCGTTTCCTCCGCCTTTAAAATCCTGTCCTTTTGGCAGTTTTCTGGCGTATTTTATAAATGCATCACTTCACTTTCTTTGAGGGAGCGAGATGGCGATGAAAGCGTTGTTCTTTGAAGGCATTCATGCAGATGCAGTCGCAACATTCTCCCGCGCCGGCTATGATGTCAGAACCCTGCCCGGAAGCCCGGATGCCGCCGTACTCGTTCAGGAAATCCGAAATGTTACCGTGCTCGGTATCCGGTCCAAGACAAGAATCACCAAGTCTGTTCTTGAATCTGCTCCTGAACTACTTGTGGTAGGCGCCTATTGTATCGGAGTCGAGCAAATTGACTGCGCCAGTTGCACCGAACAGGGTATCGCAGTGTTCAATGATCCCCACAGTAACACCCGATCGGTGGCAGAGCTCGCCTTGGGAGAAATCATCGTGTTAGTGCGGCGGGTTTTTCACACCAGCCTCGCTCTTCACCGCGGCGCTTGGCACAAAAGCTCGAAAGGTTGCCATGAAGTTCGTGGCTTGACACTCGGCATCGTGGGCTACGGCAAGATTGGCTCTCAACTTTCTGAATTGGCAGAGGCCATGGGGATGAAAGTCATCTTCTGCGATGTGGCGGAGGTCCTGGCGCGCGGGAACGCAAAGAACTGCGCGTTTTCGGAGCTGCTTCAAACAGCGGATGTGGTTTCCCTTCACGTTGACGGCAAACCGCAAAACAGGAATTTCTTCGGCGAAGAAGAGTTCCGCATGATGAAAAGGGGATCGGTTTTCCTCAACTTGAGTCGAGGTTTCGTGGTTAATCATGAAGCGTTGGCGGAAAACCTGAAGAGCGGCAAGCTGAGCGGGGCGGCCATTGATGTTTTCCCCGAAGAGCCGGGCAGCGGGGGACTTTTTTCCAACTCACTCCAGAACCTTCCCAACGTCATTCTGACGCCGCACATCGGAGGAAGTACCGAAGAAGCTCAGCAAAGCATTGGACAATTCGTTTCGGCGCAGATGTGCCGCTACTTACAAACCGGCAACACCAGGCTCAGCGTGAATCTGCCCCACTGCCAACTCGAGAGCGCCCCTCAGAATCACAGGCTGGCACACATTCATAGGAACATTCCCGGAATGTTGCTCGCCATAAACCGGGTGTTCGCGGAACGAGGCATCAACGTGGAACGACAAGTCTACGACACCAAAGGGACTGTCGGGTATGCCATCCTGGACATCAATCATGAGTGGGACGACGGTCTCATCGCCGCGCTCGAAGCCATACCTAGCACCATCCGATTCAGAGTTCTTTACTAGCGGGTGCGCGACCTGGAAGAGTCCAGCGGCCAGAAATGAGGCAGCCCCAAGGGAGATTTGCACTGTTAACGCAATTCCCATTCTTCTTGCAATGTTGGTGCCGGAGGCCGTGCATCGTATTGTTTTCAAAGCTGTTAGCTACCATGCGTTCCTGTGCATGTCTGTGGCATATTGCCACATGGGGCAGGCATTGTGTGACGCCTGTCAGGAAGAAACGACCCCGTCCGTCATCTCCAGCCCGGCATGCTTCGCTTGAGCATAGGCTAACTTGTGTAAGCCTACATTCGGAGGGGCCGCGAGCCTTCGCAGAGGTCAGAAAGCGACGTCTGCGCCACCCGCCCTGTTCCCTTCCTCGCAATCTGCAATGTCAAATCTCCATTGCTTTTAGTCCGCCCGACTCGCCTCCCAGCGGGTGCGCGCTGGCCGGTGCGCCTGCTTGGTCGCTCCCCGTAGACGCCGTCCGTTAGCCGGTTTTGAGGTGACCACCGAGGAAGGACGCAGAGCCTCGCTCGCCGGCAGTTGGCGGTGTAATACCTTGACCCCCTGAAGATCAATCTTGCAATCGAACGCCTCGTGAGGGATACTCACCCCGATGGCAGCGACTATTTTTCAGGACATTAAGGGTTCTCTCCGCCAGCTCTATCTGGAAGACGAACGCCCTTGGCTGGTCGGCTTCAGCGGCGGCAAGGATAGTACTATGCTGGCGTCGCTGATTTTCGACGTTATCCTGTCCGTCCCCGCCGAGCAAAGAAAAAAGGCCGTGTCGGTTGTTTGCACTGACACGCGTGTCGAGATTCCCGCCATCGTGGAAACGGTTGAAGGCATGCTGGACCGCATGCGGAAGTGCTCCCAGCAGAACGGCCTTAACATCGACGCCAATTTGCTGAAGCCAACAATCGAGGAGTCGTTCTGGGTCAACATCATCGGTCGTGGCTACCCGCCGCCCAACCGTACCTTCCGCTGGTGCACGCAGCGGATGAAGATTGATCCGGTCAACGTTTTTGTGCAGCAGCGTCTCGGTCACTGGGGAGAGGCCATCCTCCACCTCGGTGCGCGCCGCGCCGAAAGCTCCACCCGCGCTCAGACGATGGCGGGCCGAGAAACGCGCAATGGGCTGCACCGGCATCCCGACTTGCCCCGCGTGTGGGTGTCCAATCCGATTGAATTCCTCACCACTGAGGACGTTTGGGCCTACCTGCTCCAGAAACCCAACCCGTGGGGCGGTGACAACCGGCCCCTCTACAAGCTCTATGCCAGCGCCTCGAACGGCGAGTGTCCCATCCAAATCGACACCAGCACGCCGAGTTGCGGCAATAGCCGTTTCGGATGCTGGACCTGCACGGTGGTTGACCGCGACAAGGCCAGTGAAGGACTGCTCGCCAGCGGCGACGAGCGCATGGAAGAACTTATCGAATTTCGGGAGAAGCTCCTGTTCTTCCGCGATCCCGCCAACGGCAAACGCGACACCCGCCGCATGAACGGTAACCAGGGCCCCGGCCCACTCTTGATCACCGCCCGTCGCGAACTCCTGGCCAAGTTGCTTGCCTTACAGGAAAAGGTTCAATTGCAGCTCATCAGTCCCGAGGAGCTCCTACTCATCCAGCAATTGTGGAAGGCCGCCCGCGACCCCGACGACGGGCGCGGAGTGGCGCGCATCGTCAACCGGCAGAAAGGTGTCATCATGAACGCCGACTTGACCGAACTCAGCCGCCTGCGGGAAATGGAAGACAAGATCGCCGCCGAAAAGGGCATTAGCGCCGAAACCCTGCGGCGCATGGTCGCCAAGGTGGAAGAATACAGCGAAAGTCACCGCGCCATGGGCCTGCCCGACGACCTGCTCAATATCCTCAAGGATGACCTGGAACGCTCGGCGCCGTCGAGGAACTGAGATAACCCATGCCCACATCTGTCATTCTGAGCGCAGCGAAGAATCTCGCTCTGAGCTCTTGAGGCGAAACCAGCGAGAGGGCGTTCAGACGGCGTGAGCGACGGGGGCCCATGAAGGCCTACTACGTTTACATCATGGCCAGTAAGTCTCGCACCCTGTATACGGGCGTGACGAACAACCTGGAACGGCGGGTTATTGAGCACCGGCGCAAACTCGTCCCCGGATTCACCGTACGCTACAACATCAACCGCTTGGTGTATTACGAAGTTTGCGGTGACGTCGTGGCCGCAATCAGCCGGGAAAAGCAGATCAAGGGCTGGACACGATTGAAGAAAATCGCGCTCATCGAGTCGCTCAACCGCGACTGGAAGGACTTGAGCGACGGATGGCCCAGCTAGTGAGCGCAGGACCGGCTGGAGCAAGAAGACAGAGCGAGATTCTTCGCTGCGCTCAGAATGACAGATTGGGCGGGTCTGTCCTGGCGGAGCGAGCTAACTCACCATGCCCGGCGCATCAAACCTCCGGGATTGTCATGCTGAGCGCAGCGAAGCATCTCGCACTGTTCCTTCGTCCCAACCTCAGAGCGAGATCCTTGCGGAGTTTACCCTGAGCGAAGCGAACGGGCTCAGAATGACAGTTCCCACATTCGGCGCCGACTTATCACCGCCGTCTCCTGAACGACTGTATTGTAGTCATGAATAGACCTGACTACTGGCTCACGAAGTTTTCGAAGCTGCGCGTCGACCGCGCCCGAGGCGACCCCGCTCCACACAAACCGCTCCTGCTTCTCGCGCTGTGCGACCTCGCAGAGCAGGGCGCTCTGCCTCGCGACGTCTTGCCACTGTCGCCCGAGCTCGCTTTTCGATTTTACACGTATTGGGGTATCGTGGCCTCAAGACGGCCTCAACGGCCCGACGTACGCTTGCCGTTCCATCATCTTTCAGGCGACGGAATATGGAGTGTCCTTGACCCACAAGGTAATCCGTCGCCCGACAGAATGATGACCCGATTCGCAAAACTGCCCAGCGACTTGGTCGCTTTTCTGGAGGATCCGGCAAATCGCGAGAAAGCACGACGTCTGCTTATTGCGAAGTACTTCCGCCCGTCAGAACAAATAGCATTGTATGAGATGATCGGGCTGCCCGTTCCCAGCCGTCAGGAAATCGAGCAAAACGCCGCCTACAAATCGCCCGAAGAAGCCCAACTGGCGGGGCGCGAAGCACGGTTCAGAATCAGAGTCGTCAGTGCGTATAATTTCACTTGCGCGTTAAGTGCCTACCGCCTCACCACCATCACCGCCGGTAGCATAGTTGACGCCGCGCATATCCACGAATTCCGAGACAGCCGAAACAACGATCCCCGCAATGGAATCGCATTATCGAAGAATGCCCGTTGGACATTCGATCGGGGGCTATGGACGATTGCAGACGACTACCGAATTATCGTTGCAATTGGACATTTTGCAGAAGCAGGACCGAACAAGGATAATCTACTCGCAAGCTATCACGGAAAACGACTTCATCTTCCGGAAGATAGAACTCTTTGGCCCGATCCAATTCACCTTGCTTGGCATCGAAAGAAAAGATTTAAAGCGGTATAATGGTTTTGTAGCTATCGAAACTTTTGTTATCATGCATTGCGTTGCGACTCTGTTATAGCCTGAGGTAGTGCGGCGCAAAGCACGCGGTGAAACGGCCTTGCCCTCAGGCCGACAAACCCGGCTTCGGACAAGGGAGTCCGGCCGCTAATGGGGAAAATCAAGGAGCAGGTCCTTCGAGAATTCGGGGATGCTGGTGCTGACACGCTCGACCGCTATGCAGCGCAAATTGATTACACTGTCTTTTGGTGCATCCGCATGTTGCGGCCAGAGGAGGGAATTGACGGCGTTATACCTGAAGGCGTCGAAGATGTAGTGCTAGTGCGTCCCGCCTCAATTGAGCTGCATCAAATCAAAACGCGCGATGAGAGCCAGGGGCCGTGGACGACAAACGAAGTAGTCCCAATCCTTTGTAAGCAGTACTACCATAGGCGGGCATTTCCGAATCGCAACCATTTTTTCCACTTCGTATCGGAGAGGATGGCTGAACGTGTCGACCGATCCCGCAAGAAACGCGATTGCCCCCTCTATAGGATAAAGGCTCTGCTCGAAATTGAACGAGACGGGCAGCGCTTAAAAGCTGAAGAATCCAAAGAGCTCACGAAAATCGAAGAATCTCTTGTTCCGGTCATCATAGAGGAGCTTCGCTCTATTGGCGAAGTTGTTTGTAAAGCGGACGCACTTTCGTTCCTGCACTCGACACGCATCGAAACCGATTCTCAACTGGTAAGGCACCCCCCGTGCATCGAAGAATTGGCGGCCACTTTAGAGGAGCATTCGCCGGGAGGGCATTTCTCTGTGCGTCAACTCAGCCTGATATACGACCGTTTAGTGCTGTTGGTGCTGCGGAAAATAATAACCGGCAAGGATTTGAATTCTCGGACGATCAGGCGAGACGACGTATTAAATTGTCAATACGAGTCATTCGCCCCGTTACCTGGTTGCCCCGATCTAAATAACGTGCCAGGACAGACCGTCGTGGAGAAGAAGGCGTACTTGGGTGGGTTCGATCCTGCGGAGATCAGAGGTTTCAATAAGCAGAAGGCGCTGACCGAATGGGAGAATCGCAAGCTAGACTCTTTGGACCTCTCGGGCCCGGTCCAGCATCTAGCAGCAGCCTTGGTTGATCAGCATTACCAATGCCGACGGGAGGTTTCCATGGCTCGGCCTCTGGATTTACGTATCGGCCCAGCGATTTTGGCTCTTGTCCGGCCCAAGCTGAAGGCCATCGCAAATCAGTACCTCCCAGATGTAAAGCCGGTCGATGAACAATTTTGTCTCGGGCTTTTATGGATCGAGACAGGTCTTTGCAATGTTTGGTGGCATCCTGTAGTCACGGATAGCACGACATAGGAGAGCAGCGAACTTGCGCGAACTCGTCAAAACAAAAGAGAGTCTCGCCTACCACGGCGCTCGCTTGCTGCTTGTTATAGCGCGCTGCGGCAAACCGCGGAAAAGCCCCGCCCGAACACTTCCTGGTATTGTGGGCCGCACACTCCTCGCGAAATTGGACTTTTTCGTCAGATATCCGAGTTACCTGAAAAAGGCTGCCGAAATTCTGAATAGGAAAGGCTTAACGGCCAATCTTCAAGCTACTGCATTGAAGGAAATGGAGTCTGTCGAATCACGAATGGTCAGGTATCGCTACGGCCCCTGGGATCACGTGTATTACCCAGCCTTGGCTTACTTGCTCGGGAAGAGATTAATTGAAATTCAAGAAGCGCCGGGTGTCGAGGTGTTTCGGCTCACGGCCCAGGGTGTGCGATTAGCAGACGAATTGGCGTCGAATGATGATTTTCGCGATTTGGCCGAACGAGCCGAAGCAGCGTACCACCTCTTCAACAAATACAGCGGTAATCGCCTGAAAGATTTCATCTACGCTTATTTTCCCGAGGTGGTCAACCATAAGATAGGGGAGAAGATTTAGCGCGCAATGGGCTCACCTAAACTCACAATTCGGCGAGTACTCGTCAAAGGGAGCTACTCTTGTGACCTGTCCTTCGATTCAGGCTTAAGTGTCGTGTATGCTGAGAAGAGTCATAAAGATCCCAGATCCACAAATCGCTGCGGCAAGACCTCGCTAATCGAATTAATTCAGTACGGGCTGGGGAGACGGAGTGATGACAGAAAGAAGTTCTACTTTGCCCCCATCTTAAACAAGTTGCAAACACTATGGCTCGAAGTAGAAATCAACGGAGCGAGTCTGACAATTGAACGTTCGCTCAGTGAATTGTCCGCAAAACTGGGGGTCCGTGAAGGTCCTTATGTGCCTGGCATCGAAAAGAGTCCATCGGAAATGGTCAGCGTCGAAGACATGTCTGATCTGATGCTCGCCTCACTCGGCATCCCGAAGGTTGCGGTGAAGACCGCGAAGGGCGATCCATCTCCGCTGACTTTTCCGAGCCTAATGCGTGCCTTTATCCTCCATCAGGAGGACAGCTTTGGCGCAATACTGGATAAGATCATCCCAGATAGAAGGCGTTCTGACATTCTGGGGTTCTTAACACGCGTGACCCCGCTCGAGCGGTTTACACTCGAGGACAAGCTGGGCGAGGTTCAGCGGAAACTTCAACAGGCAGAAGTGGGCTACACAGCCATCCAGGCCTTCCTAGTGCGACACGGTGTTCCCTCCCTGCTTGAAGCATCAGAACTCGTAGCGGCTAGAAAGGCTGCGTTAGGTCAGGCCAAGGACGTGCAGAGGTCGGTGCAGCGGCACATAGCAGCGGGAGAACCCACAGGAGCGCCCGAGGGGCAATTGGACAGGCTCCGACAGGAACTTCTAGTCACCAAGCGCGACGCTGCGCAAATCGAAGCATCGGGGGCTGCACTCAAGCAAGAGGAGGCGCGACTCGAGGAACTACTGGCATCCATTTCGGTGGATAGACAAAGGGCTCAGCGCTTACAGAGTTCGAGTGTGGTACTCAGCACAGTCGATTTCGGAATATGTCCACGTTGTCTCAACGAGATCGGTAGCGAAATGAGAGCGCGCGAGAGCCACGGAAGATGTTGTCTCTGCAACAGGCCAATAAGCACCACTTCCGACACGCCGCCGAGAGGTCAGCCGAAGACTGCGGATATCGACCAGCAGGTTCAAGAGGCCCAAGCCATACTCGACGATACACGGCAAGAACGACAGCGTTCCGAACGGCATCTGCAAGTCCTGCATGCCCATGCCAACGAAATAGGGCAGGAAATCGAAACCCAGTCGCGTGTTTATGTTACGCCAGCCGTCGACAGGCTCTTGGCAACTTCTCAGGATGTCGCTAGCGCGGAAGCGGAGTTGGCTGGGGCACAGGGTCTGCTCAGGCAGGCAGAAGCGCTTGAAGCGATCAGTAGGGAACTCGATGCCCTCCGACAGGAGCAGGCCCAATTGCAGGACCAACTGAAGGAGGCTGCGAAGCCGCATCGAGCGGTAACAGATGAACTACGCCAAATCTACGGGGCGGTCCTGAGGGCCATCGATTTTCCCGGATTCCGAGATTGTTCTGTGAATCCCTACACCCTCATGCCGAACATAAACGGGCAGCTTTATATTCACACTGGAACCGCCCTGAAGGGTTTAGCAACCGTTGCCTACCATCTGGCTCTTTTTGAGCTTGCGCAAAGGAGAGAAACTTTTCTTCCGCGTATCCTCATTATCGACTCACCAGCAGTCGGTGACCTCAACGACATCAACCACGATAGGCTCCTTCGGTACATTGCGAATCTCGCGACGACGCCGTCCGCAAGTCCTGGACGTGATCCGGATCCAGACGCGGAGCCAGGGTGGCAGATCATCCTCACAACCCGGCGGCTGGTTCCGGAACTGAGGCAGTTCGTAGTAGAGACAATCAGTTCTCCTGATCGGATGCTCCTCCGCGAACGCTCGATGGATTCCGATAAGGGCCGGTGAACAACGCATTTGGTGTGGACAAATCTATGACGCGGTCAGAGCTTCTCAAACAAATGCTAACGCAGTCCGATTTTCTGGCATTCTCCTCTGGCGACCTTACAAGAATCGAACAAAGGCAGAAAAGCGCTACGCGTGTGTATGCCCGCATCGCCTACCAGTGGGAGGGCCCCCAACACACATCTCGAAAGGGCTTAGCCACAGGCCTGAAGCAAGAACTTCGATCTTTGTTTGATGATGTTGCATCCAACTTTCCAGACCCAAAGTACAAACTTGATTTCTCACCTCTGCGAGCCGAGGCGGGCAGATATCTTCTTCGTAGGATTCTTTTGGACCTTTTCTCGGCGGATCTGGTTTTTTTTGACCTCACCTACTTAAACCCAAACGTCTTTTTTGAGCTTGGAATCGCGTATTCGTTGAGTCGTCGGGTTTTGCTCCTCATCCGCGAAGACATGAGACACAAGGTGCCCTCCGATATGCAAGGGTTAACCCTGACCACCTACTCTGATGAAGACGACTTCTGGTTTGACTCATCTACGCGAAGCGACCTCAAGAGCCACATCCGGAATGTAATTAAAGAGAAACGCTCCCATAACCGGTAATTGGAGGAAACTTAATTTGAACGGCCATCACCGCCCGCCGCTTGCACTGCGTCGCAGTGGTACAGCACGCCTCGCGACCGGCAAATTTCCGCGATCCGTTCGACAGGGAACAACACACCCGTTTCGTTGTTCGCCCACATGAGCGACACCACGGCGGTCTGATCAGTAATGGCAGTTTCGAGGTCGGCCAATTTCAACAAGCCGTCACGGTCAACAGGTAGGTAGGTGACGCGATAGCCCGGTTCATGTAGCGGCGACTTTACGTCGCCAGGTTTTGGTGCGCGATCGCGAGGGGATGGCGAGGTAAACTCGCCGCTACGAGGGTCTTTTGGCGAGAGCAGTTCGCTGCCATGCCGGGGGCCTTGAGGGGAGCTACAGAGTGCGATTTTCGTGCCCGTACCTGGCGGGTGAAGTAGAACTTACCGAGGAGCGAGAGAAGCATATTGGGGAGCGACACCCAGAGCTGTTGCCCCAGTTTCGCGATCGCATTCGTGTGACCCTGGCAGAGCCTCACGAGGTTCGGCGCAGCGCCCGCTCCGCCCATGCCCGCTTGTTCTCACGCTGGTTTGATGACATCATGGGTGGTAAGCATGTTGTTGTCGTAGTGGTAAGCGAAGTCACGGCGCGACGGCACTGGGTGATAACCGCATACCTGGTCCGCAAGCTGGGACAAGGAGACGTGGAATGGACGCGAAGTTAACCTTCAAGTACGACCGGGAAGCTGACATCCTGCACATTGACAAGTGCCCGCCGTATCCTGCCCAGGAATCGGAGGAATTGGGCGACGATGTTGTGGCGCGCCTGAATCCCACCACGCGCGAAGTGGAGAACCTGGAGGTGATGTTCTTCTCCGCGCGCCTGTTGCGGAGCGACCTCTTTGAATTGCCCGTCACCGCGGACCTACGGTTGACGGTACCCTAACCTGAATTCAGCGCCACGGCAGCGCAGACTCTCGTTTTTCAGAGAGTCTGCGGCTTTTCCTTCAAGTTCGCGCTCCTTCATTTACCAACAACCGTACGCGGTCGACCGCCAGAACGAGATTCCCGCTCACCTCCCTGCCCAGACGCCCAGTGTAATCGCGCGTGCCCGACCACTCCGGGTCCCGCCGCAGCAGCACGAGGCCATGACGCAGATCCTGGAGAGACGACGCCAGCCACCGGACCATGCGCGCCTCCCGCATCTCCTCTTTCGCCAGCAACAGATTTCCCATACGCCTTCTTGTCTCGTCCTCCGCCTCCGCCACGCTGAGCCCGCGTTCCCGGGAGCGGCGCAGACGCATCTCCCGATGAAACTCGAGCTCCTCGTTGAGCTCGCGGTCCAGGGCGGACGCCACGCCCAGTGTCAGCATAACCGTTAATGCAGGATTCTTGCTAGCGCAGGCCGAAGCCCTTCCCTGGCATTAGCCACATCACCAAGCCCAGCCACGCCAGCAGGCTCACAAAGTAGGCGGTGGTTACGCGGCTGGGGTGTGGGGGCATGTCCTTTGTAAATAAGCGGTATCCGGCTCCCAGGGCCACGAGGCAGAACACACTTTGCCCCAACAGCAGCCAGAGGGCAAGGCAGGCGGTCAAGAGCCCGAGGCGCTCCGCCTTGTCCATTGCCGCCGCGGCCTGGCCGCCATCCAACACCCAAACGGGGATCAGGTTGAGCACATTCAGCCAGGCGCCGGCGCGCGCCAGTGCGGCCCAAATTCCATTGCCTGTCGCCCACCAGAGGAGCGAACACGCTGCCGCGGCGAGGCATCCTGCCAGCGGCCCCGCCAGGCTCACGGCCGCTCGTGTCTCCCCCGAAACTCCCATAGCTTGCCAGCGCACATAGGCGCCCAGTCCCGGCAGAAACACCGGCATTTCCGCCGGCAGCCCTCGACGTTTGATATCCAAGAAGTGGCCCAGCTCGTGAATGAGAATCAGCGCTACAAACCCCAACCCGAATTTCCGCCCATAGAGAGACCAATAGACGCCCATGAAGGCCGCCAGGCTGAGCAGGAAATTCAGCTTGAAGATAGAGAGGAGAACCTTGGCCTTAGCCAGCGCAAGGGCCACGGGCGCCAGCGGCCCCAGTTTGCTGACCCATTTGCTTCTGGTCTCCGCCTGCGCTGCCGTCCTTGCAGCCAGTTCCAGATGACGCACGCGGCTGCGAACCCACTCCGCCTGCGTGGACTCCGGCGGCAGAAGAGGCAATGCCTTTAGCCAATGCTCGCGCGCCTGCCGAGGTTTGCCCTGGCCTTCCAGCGTCCTGGCTTGTGCCGCCAATTGCTCCAACACCTCGGCATGGACCAGAGCATGGCACCGCGGGCAGGCGAGAGCTCCCGGCTCAAGCTCGCCCGAGCAGCTTTTGCAGGTTCGCAACGGTGGCAAGATTATGTAAGACACAATATTAGCAGCGCTGTCTAGCCGGTATTCGTTTGCCCTGAGGCTGGCGTGGAGCTCTTGAAGGGCCCGAGGATCTGGATCGAGGTCCCTCGAGCGAGCTGCCATGCAATACGGATTCCCACGAAAAGAATCACCAACCCGATCATTCCGTGGAGAGGATCCTGCAGTTCAAGGAAAGGCGAGGCCAACCCGATCAGCACCAGCATCACCAACGCTGCCCCCGGACTTACGGAGCGCTTTGCTGAAGGCGGTTTCTGCTCCGGAGCAGGCGAGACGTTCCTTAAGGGTTGTCCCGATGGCGACCGCAGCGATTGGGACTGCTCCGTAGGGGCCGCCTTCCGAGCCTTGGACACTTGCGAAACCCAGATCGGAATGGCTGCCATCGAGACCGCAGCATAGGTCAATGCCACGGCGGCAATTTGGTATCGCCGTCCGCCTATTCCCCCCGATCCCATCCTGATGGCCTTCCCCACAATATACCCAACAGCCAGGGAAACGTAGCCGATCATCCAGCCGGTGATGATGCCGAAAGCGGCGTAGAGAATCAGTCCCAAGATGGCGCCCCCCACCCCGAAAAGCAGCCCGCGCGTGAATGCCCCAGGGCTGTCCTGGGGGATTGGGCGTTTCACCCCTTCCACGCAGGCAGGGCACGCCATCGCCCCGTTCAAGCGGTAATAGCTTCCAGTTATAGCTTGGTTACAGGATTTGCAGCGGTCAGTCCCAGGCGCACCGGGATATTCGGCCCTGCTGAACTGAGGAGTGCCGTTGGTAAAGGCGGGGTCTGACATGGGCGGAAAATAGCACAGGACGCATATGACTACAAGAGCAATTTAATAGGCTCATCCTGATCGGCGTCCTGGGATTCATTATGGAACCCACCCTGAGGGCTGAAAACACCAGCGAAAGCGCAAGGGAGGCGGCAGGTAGACGATGGTATGGCCCGCCGCAGCGGGTTAGGGAAGAAAGACCCAGGCAGTGAGCAGAATCCGCCGCTTCTGCCGCACCAGCTATAAAAGTCAAGTTTCAGCGAATTTGGCCGATTAACTATCTGAGGAGTGTGAGAATCCCCCGCGGTAGTTCCAGGAGGCTGGGCGGGCTGCCTCGTCCAGGGGATGTACTGGGCTACTCAAGGGTTGAGGGGTGGAAGTGTGATTTGCGGCCGAAAAAACCTCTGATAGGCATTCCGAATGGAGGGGATGCCCTGCGAGGATGATTGGCGGCACGCCGAAAAAGCCTCTCCGCAGGTTGATTCCAAGGCAAACTCCTTATGCCGGGGATGCGCGCGAAGGGAGAAGAGGCTCTGTCATGACGATCTTGATTGCCGATGATGATCGTGGCTTGGTGCTTTTCTTGTCGAGGCATTTGCTCAAGAGAGGATTTGAGGTCGCCGGCGCTTATGATGCCATGCAGGCTTCCGTTACGGCAATGCGCAAACCCATCGACGCGGTGATTCTCGACATCAACATGCCGGCCGGAACCGGCTACGAGGTGCTGAAACGGATGCGCTCCAATCCGAAAAGTAGCCTGATTCCGGTCATCGTGCTCACCGGCAGCATCCAGCCTGCGGAAGAGCACAAGGTAAGAGCTATGGGCGCCGACGCATTTCTCAGAAAGCCCGTGGACCTGGCACAACTGGATAGCCTCATAGCGGCACTGCTGGGTGTTCCTGTGGACTCTGCCCAGTTGGGAGTCCCTGCCAGCAAACGTTCTGCGCCCGAGAAGACATAAACCTGGTTTTCATCGCCCCGCCGCGGCGGGCTGATTGGCGATTGACGATTGAAAAAGTGGTGTGGCAACTCCTTCCAATGTCCATCCGCAATCGGCCCGCCGCGGCGGGAAAATCGGCAATTCCCTCCATCCTGGGCCAGGCGATGATCGTAGAGAATCTTCGCCGCACGAGAAGAAGATGAAGACTAGTGCCCCAGGGAGCAATAATTCAATGGGGTCATTCGTATCGCAACGCTACCATCGGGTCCACCTTCGTCGCCCGCCGCGCCGGGATGTAGCACGCCACGAGCGCCACCGCCATCAGCAACCCTGCCACGGCTGCGAAAGTGAGTGGGTCTTTGGCGCTGACTCCAAACAGCAAGCTGGACATCAGCCGGGTCACGGCCAACGCGCCCGCGAGGCCGATGGCCACTCCGGCAAGTGCCAGCTTTGCTCCCTGGCCGACAACAAGCCCCAAGACGTCGCTTCGTTTGGCGCCGAGCGCCACGCGGATGCCGACTTCATGCGTCCGCTGCACGACTGCATTGGCCATCACCCCATAAATCCCTACTGCCGCAAGAATCAGCGCCAGCAGGGCAAAAACGCCGAGCAGGAGCGCCTGATAGCTGGTGCCGGCCGTTGATTCGGAGATGATTTCCTCTATGGTACGAACCCGGAAAAGCGCCAGGCCGCTATCGAGTGATCGGACTTCATGGCGAACCGTGGACAGCGCACCCATCGGGGCGCCAGCCCTTCTGATCACGATGTTCACTGGCGTTCCTGGTGTGTCGAGTGCGAGGGGAAGAGCGAAGTAGGCTTGGGGAACGACGGGGTGGCGGATTCCCCACTCTCTAACGTCGCCGACGATTCCTGCTACCTTGACCGGAAACGTCCCGCCGAGTTTGAAGACCCTACCCATCGGGTCTTCATGCGGCCAGAATTGGCGAGCCATCGTTTGGTTGATCACCGCAACGAGTTTCAGGCCCGGAGGCGGCTGCGTCTTGCCGGATTGAACCATGGCGTCGATTTTGAGCACAGTATCCGCGGTGTCCTGGAAATCCTGTTCAGTGAAGTTGCGGCCTCTGAGGAATGGAATCCCCAAAGCGCGGAAATAGTCCGGCGTGATGAAATTCCACTCGACGAGGATTTCTGCCAGGGCTGGGTTGTCCTGCCCTTCGACGGTGATGTAGCCGTTGCTTCCTCCTTCGACCGGAAGTTCACTGGACACGGCCGCGGCCTCGACTCCGGGGGCGTTTCCTAGACCCTCGAGCAACCGCTGAAAGAAAGCAGTCTGTTGTTCGATGGAAGAGTACTTCTTGGCAGGCAAAACGATATTCATGGCCAGAACGCCTTCCGGACGGATGCCGACATTCACTTCTCGCAGCTTGGCGAAACTCCGCAACAGAAGTCCGGCGCCCACGAGCAGCGCCAGCGAAACGGCGATTTCACCCACCACGAGGATGTCGCGCACCATACGGCGACGGCCCGATGGGGCAAGGAGCGCCTGAGCGCTGGCCTTGAGTTCTTCGCTGAGATTGAGGTGGGAAACCTGCAGCGCAGGCACGAGACCAAACAGTATCCCCACGAGGATGCCGGTCGCCAGCGTGAACAGAAGCACGCCGCCGTCCATGCCAATGGGACGCTGCCGCGGGATGGGAAGACTTTCGGCAGTGGCGAGCGCTCGCACGCACCCCCAGGCGAGCCCCAGCCCCAAAACCGAGCCCAGGAGAGAAAGCAGCACGCTTTCTGTCAGCATTTGCCGCACAATGCGGCCGCGACCAGCGCCCAGCGCGCTGCGGATTGCAATCTCCCGTTGGCGGCTCGTCGCGCGCACCAGGAGAAGGTTGGCCACATTGGCGCAGGCGATCAGAAGAACGAGCGCCACTGCCCCCAGCAGGATCAGAAGCTGAGGCCGGGAGCGCCCCACCAACTGCTCCTTTAAGGGAATCACCACGGCGCCCACTTTCTTGTTCGAGTCGGGATACTGCTGTTCGAGCCGTTTGGCGATCGTTTGCAGTTCGCTTTGCGCCTTGGCAACAGGGACACGAAGCTTCAGCCGGCCAATCGCAAGCAAGTGGTGCTGGCCTCGCGGGCCGAGAGCCTTCGGACTCATATCCATCGGGATCCAGATGTCGACCGCCCTCGGGAAGCGAAGCCAGGCCGGCATGATGCCAACGACGGCGTATTTTTCATCGTTCAACTCGATGCTTTTGCCAACCATGCCCATCTGGCCGCCGAAATGCCGCTTCCAGAAACCGTAGCTGAGAACTGCGACGTGATTCTGCCCGGACTGGTCTTCGCCCTTCAAGAAAGTCCGTCCTAAGAGTGGTTCAACACCGAGAAGTGAGAAAAAGTTCGCCTGGGTTTCGATGACTGCGGCTTGCTCCGGTTCACCCGCCCCGCTCACGTTGAAGCCTCGCGGCCAGCCCAGGACGCTAGTTCCCTCCAGCGTCTGGTTCTGCGCCTGCCAATCGAGGTAGTCCGCTCCAGTGAGCGGGTACTCTCCCGGTGCGGGTTCGGTTTGCCAGAGTTGCACCAGCCGGCCGGGATCACGGAAAGGAAGTGGGCGCAGCAGAACAGCATTAATGACGCTGAAAATGGCGGTGTTTGCGCCGATCCCCAGCGCTAGGGTGATAATGGCGATGGCGGCGAAGCTCGGGGACTTCGCCAGGGTCCGTAACCCGAAGTACACATCCTGCTGAAATGTTCCCATTCAGAGGCCTCCAGGGACTTCTGATCAAAATGTACGGAAGCCTGGCTCTACAGGTTCCGAAACCAACGTTCAATTCGACTGAAAAAAGCGGCGAAAGTTAGCAATCCCAAATTCTTCCAAATGGTCTCAAGCCCTGGTGGGGTCGGCACTTCCCTCGGTCCTCGATATACTCTCGACACCGTTGTTGGCCTAGCTCGCTTGAGAGGCGTCGACTCATCTCGCCGCCCTTAACGATGCAGTCGAAAGGCGACCTCGACTTTGACGCGAACGGGGACTGGGACGCCGTCTCGTGTGGCGGGTTAAACTTTCACGTAACGATGCGCAAGATTGACAATCTAGAGCAGCGACCAACGCAGAGTTGGGACATTACCCCTGAGCGGGTGATGTCATTTGGGATGGGATCCCTTTCGAAACGCCGGTCATTCCCGTCCCGCCATGGCGGGAGGAATCCAGTCCGTCGACAGCGCATTTCCGAAGGTTTGCCGAGTGGATTCGCTTTCGCGGGAATGACTGCGGCTTGCAACGCCCATGTCTCGCAAATGGCACCACTACCCCTGAGCGCGCAAGGTTGCGGTTTTCGCCTGTTTGGGTTAAAGTGGAGGATAAACAAGGGCAAGCTGCGCAGGCTACCAACGCGGGTATCGATAAATGATGCTGCAAGAAAAAATACTGAACCCTTCTATTCCGGTGACGCTCTTTGAAGTGGTCCCGCCGGCGGCGGATCAGCCGGAGGCAATAAACGAATCCCTTACTGAACTGAGAAGGGTCAAGCAATTCGTGGATGGGGTCAACCTTCCGGAAATTCACGACGAAGATCGTGGGACGGAGCGAACCAGCAAGTTTGTGCCGCGCCTGGAGCCGCGAGTTTTTGGCTCACGCATTCGGCGCGAACTGGGAGCGGAGGTGGTTCTTAACCGCGTGGTCGTCCATGACCCGAAGCCGGAAATATGGTTCCGCGAGACCTGCCTGGAATGGGGTCTGAGGCACCTCGTGCTGGTGGGCGGTGAGTCCACCGAACTCCGCTATCCCGGGCCGAGCGTCATGGAAGCCGCAGCCTTGGTGCGGAGGGAGGGACTGCCGATAATGCTGGGCGGAATTACGATTCCCAGCCGAAAGAACGAATCCGACCGGATTCGCAGCAAGACCGGGGCGGGTATCGACTTCTTCACCTCGCAGATTCTGTTCGACTCGAATGACGTGGTGTGGCTCATCCAGCGGCTCAACGGCGTGCAGGCGCGCGTTTTCCTCAGCTTCGCTCCGGTCAGCCACCGCCGCGATTTGCAGTTCCTGCGCTGGCTGGGGGCTGACATCCCAAAGGACCTCGATCGTTTCCTGCTGGGCTCGGAAGACGGCG
>JBEKUR010000039.1:0-35596 GCA_049514855.1 Terriglobia bacterium | reverse complement strand
GAAGCGGCGCCCTGCTGATCGTGAGCATCGCAGAACCCTTGTCGCTGGCGATCGTCAAGCCGCCCAGCGAGGCGGACATCGTCTGCGGAGAGGCGCAATCCTTGGGTGTGCCCGTGGCCTTCGGCGGCCCTTACGTTGGCTTTCTGACCGTGAAGGCGAAGTTCCTGAGGCAAATGCCGGGCCGCTTGGTCGGCCAGACGGTGGACACCGAGGGCCGCCGGGGCTTCGTGCTGACCCTCGCCACTCGTGAGCAACACATCCGGCGCGAGAAGGCCACCTCCAACATTTGTACCAATCAGTCGTTGTGCGCCCTGGCCGTGACCATCTACCTCAGCCTGTTGGGGAAAAATGGACTGAAAATGCTGGCTGAACAGAACCTCGCCAAGGCTCGATACGCCGCCAGGCAACTTGCGACGATCCCCGGCGTCGCCACTCCATTCACCGGGCCGTACTTCAATGAGTTCGTTGTCAGGACGCCCGGCGACGCGGACGAATTGCTGGCCGATTTGCAAAAGCGAAAGATCATGGGTGGCCTGAACCTGGAGCGATTCTATCCGGAACTGCGAAACCACCTGTTGGTCTGCGTCACCGAGACTGTCAGCGGGGAGGCGATTGACCGTACGGTGGAGGCCTTCAGTCGCGCTGCCGGTCTAGGACTGGTCGCTCAAACGGTGGAGCGCGCCTAGGGGCAGATCTCGTGCCGGGCTTGTCCAAATTGCGCTCGATCCCACCGTTGGCGACTCGCGGCTCCGCCGCCTGATGTGCGGAAAGGCTTTGCCTTTCCGCGGCGGAGGGCCGAGCGGGGCGGATCCGGCCGGAAAGCCAGAGGCTTTCCGCACATCAAGCGGCAAAGCCGCGTTAGGCCCTCGGACGGTTCGCTAATTTGGACAGGCTTGGGTGTCGTGCCTGTCCAGGAATTGGGGCGAGCGCACGGGTCGCCCCAATACGATCATCATGGAAAATCGAATCCGTGAGGCACGGCCTCACGTTAACAGAAACGAAAAGCTGATCTTCGAGAGGAGCACGCCCGGGAAATCCGGCGTGGACCTCCCGCCACTGGACGTGCCCCCTGTATCACCGGAAGAACTCTTGGGCCCAGAGTTCAGCCGGGGCGAAGTCGAGGGCTTTCCGGAGGTCTCGGAACTGGAAGTCATCCGCCACTTCACGCGCCTTTCTTCCTGGAATTACGGAGTGGACACGGGCCTCTATCCGTTGGGTTCCTGCACCATGAAGTACAACCCGAGGATCAATGAAGAGGTGGCGCGCCTGGAGGGCCTGGCAACGGACCATCCCTACGCTCCTGAAGCTTTGGTCCAGGGCTGTCTCGAAGTTCTCCACGAAACAGCGCGTTGCCTGAAGGAAATAACCGGCATGGACGCGGTCACGCTTCAGCCTGCGGCGGGCGCGCAAGGCGAACTGACTGGCATCCTGATGATCCGCGCCTGCCTGAGCGAGCGCGGCAACCCGCGGCAATACATCCTGATCCCCGATTCGGCGCACGGAACGAATCCTGCCAGCGCCACCATTTCGGGTTACGAGGTCCGGAACGTCAAGTCCAATGCGCGCGGTTGCGTTGACCTTGCCGAGCTCGACCGCGCCATGACGGATAAGGCGGCGGGATTGATGCTCACCAATCCAAACACGCTGGGCATCTTCGAGTCGCAAATCCGGGAGATCGCCGATTTGGTGCATTCCAGAGGCGGCCTCATGTACATGGATGGGGCCAACATGAACGCGCTGGTAGGCGTGGCGCGCCCGGCGGATTTCGGCGTGGACGTGATGCATCTGAATCTGCACAAAACCTTCACCACTCCTCATGGCGGTGGCGGCCCGGGTTCGGGGCCGGTGGCGGTGAGGAAGATTCTCGAGCCTTACCTGCCCTTGCCCGTCGTCGAGCAGGCGGCGGATGGAACGTTCCATCTGGACTACAACCGGCCCCGGACTATCGGTCGGGTGCGCGCCTTCTACGGCAACTTCGGCATGGCCGTGCGCGCGCTCGCTTATATCCAGGCCAATGGCTTCGAAGGCTTGCGTCAGACCACCCAGGACGCCGTGCTCAACGCCAACTACGTGATGAGCCAGTTGAAAGACCTTTTCGACCTGCCCCATGACCGCACCTGCATGCACGAGTGCGTGTTCTCTGACCGGCGCCAGGCGGCGCACGGCGTCCGCACCGGCGACATCGCCAAGCGGCTCATCGATTACGGCTTTCATCCTTACACCACAGCATTTCCGTTGATTGTCCCCGGTGCGATGATGATCGAGCCTACCGAGAGCGCCAGCAAAGAGGAATTGGACTACTTCATCGACGCGCTGCGGTCCATTGCCCAAGAGGTCGAGGAGAATCCGGAATTTGTCCTCAAGGCGCCTTACACCACGCGCGTTACGCGCCTGGATGAAGCCGGCGCGGCACGCAAGCCCGTCCTGCGCTGGAAACCTTCCCACTAACCCTACCTCTGGTCTTCAGTCGTAGCACGGCCGTCTGCCCCGGTCCCGCGAGGCGGGATAGGTCCCGGCCCGTGTGAAGCATTGATTTGCTCGCTTCACTTTCCCCATTGCCTGCTGCCTACCGCTTACTGCCGACTGCTCTTCTGGGGCAGGAATCCGAGCCTGCCCGTTCCAAATCGGGACGGTGTGTCGTAAACTCATAATTTACCCGAGAATCCTTATTGGGAATCCCGGAGTGGCCGATAACAGTGTGAGGGAAGAAAACGTATAAGTTCGAAACACGAGGGGCGCACGCATGTCAGATCCACTTCCAACCTGCTTTGCTCCTGCGGAACGGAAGGCAATCGAACAGATTAGAACGGAACACCAACGCATCTCGGCAATTACCCATGTGCAGGAACTACTGAACGCCTTTCCTACGCCGGCGGTCATCCTGAATGAATGCCGCCAGATTGTGGCGGCCAACCAAAGGCTTTGCGGGCTCCTGAATCGGCGCCAGGACGAACTTCTGGGAATGCGTCCTGGCGAGGCCTTCAACTGCATCCACTGGCGGGATGGACCTTGTGGATGCGGAACGTCGCGATTTTGCGAGACCTGCGGGGCGGTTCAGGCCATCTTGCGCAGCCAGCGACAGAGTGGCGAAGATATTCAGGAGTGTACGATCACTATGCGGACGGACGAGGGCGAGAAGGCGCTCGACCTGCGCGTGACGGCTTCAAGTTTCGACCTCGAGGGGAAACTTACGGTGTTCTCACTCAACGATATCAGTGATGAAAAACGTCGTGCCGTCCTCGAGAGGATGTTCTACCATGATGTGCTGAACACCGCGGCGGGGGTGCGTGGTCTGCTGGAGATCCTACCTGAATTGTCCGATCAGTATCGCCACGAAACCACCCACCTGGCCCATCAACTGGCTGACTACCTGATTGAAGAGATCGAAGGGGGGAGAGATCTGGCCGCGGCGGAGCGCGGAGAACTCGCAGTGCAAGTGACGTCGCTTGACGTGCGGGAGATTCTCAAAAGCGTCTGCGAGCTCTATGCCAATCATCCGGTGAGTCAAGGGAAGGCAGTTGTTGTCACGGAAATAAGCGGGCCCTGCGTGCTCACCACCGACAAGCTGCTCCTTAAGCGAGTGCTGGGCAATCTGGTTAAGAATGGGCTTGAGGCGTCGGAACAAGGCCAGGAGGTAAGCCTGGGATTCCAGAACTACGGTTCCGCCGTATTCCATGTGCACAATGAGACGGTGATGCCCGAGTTGGTCCGGCTGCAGGTATTTCGGCGATCCTTCTCGACAAGATCCCCCCTGGGCCGGGGAATCGGGACGTACAGCGCCAAGCTGATTACGGAGCGTTACCTGGGCGGTTCGTTGAGCTTCAGTTCCTCCGAAGAACAAGGGACGACCTTCGCGGTCACGTTGCCAGTCCAAAACCCCGTGTGAGCGGTAAGGTTTGTAAGGTCACGGCGCAGGCATATCTCTATGATATCTGTGGCGCGCCTGCCTCGGAAGCGCCCGAAAGTTAAGAGCTTCTAGTAGCGAATCACGGCATCCTTGGTGCTGGTGTCATTTGTAATGGGGATCCACTCGAGCCGCCGGTCATTCCCGCGAAAGCGGGAATCCAGTCCGACGACCGCACATTTCCAAAGGTTTGGGGAGTAGATTCCCGCTTTCGCGGGAATGACTAGGTCTCGCAAACGACACCAATACCGCATCCTTGGAACAGGGACTGGCCCTCAGCGATAGGCCTCTTTGCGGTGTGCGAGAGCCAGCACTAAAACGGTCAACGTCTCATCTTGGATGTCGCAAATGATGCGGTGCTTTCCAAGGCGGTACCGCCACAAGCCTGGCTTGTCGCCGTACAGTGCTTTCCCGAACTGGCGAGGGTTTTCGGATGGCTGCACTCGTTGCCTGAGGTAGCTGAGAATGCCGGCCTGCGCCTGGCGGTCGAGCCTGACGATCTGCTTCTCTGCCGTGTGGGTGAACTCAATGCGCCAGGTCAAGTCTGCGCTCCAACTCTTCCAGGTTGATGGTGGGTTCGTTGCGCTCCAAGACGGCGATGCCAAGAAGGTAGTCCTCGCGATCTTCGAGATATTGCCGAATGGCTTCCCGCGCGTAGTAACTCTTACTGCGTCCCGTCTTCCTGGCCAGTTTTTCCAGCCTGCTTTCCAGTTCTGGTTCCAACCGAATACCCAGCATAGCCAGTCTCCTTCCCGTTAAACATGTTTAACATATCACGTAACCAGACACTTTGCAAATGGCTGGCGGCCTGTCCCAGCCTCCTCGGGAAGACATCGCTTTTCGACGCCGGGGAGTTCCACGGCAAAAAGGACGTTAGCCCCGTTTTTCCTGCCCACCGGCTTCCGCATGCCGCCTAGCCCGTCATTTTCGGCCCCCTACATATGGGGGCCATGATTAAAGAAAAGCACACCATTTTGTGGTTTTCGCTTTACTTCCCTCTTTTTTCGTGCTAACTATTCTATGAAGTTATTGGGGATGCTCGCATCAGCCTTTTCGTGCGCGCCAGAAGGTAAGCTTGGGCCGGGGCGAGTGAGGTCTACGCCGGAACGTCTTTGCCACATCAGGTGGCGAACCATGATGCTGAATCTGCGTCGGCCACATCGCTGGCCCTGCACAAAGTATTTAGCGATGCTTCTGGTTTCCATTTCAACGCGAGCGCAGGCTCGCACCTCCTGGGAAAGACCAGAGGGGAGGTGTGTAATTTGTATAAGCTAAAAAAACTCGAACTGCTGGGCTTCAAGTCATTCGGGGATCGCTCGCGGCTTGAATTCGCGGATGGCGTTGCGGCCATTGTGGGGCCGAACGGCTGCGGCAAATCCAATCTGTCAGACGCCGTCTCCTGGGTTCTGGGAGAGCAGAGCGCGAAGAGCCTGCGCGGCGAGCGTATGGCTGACGTCATCTTTAACGGCACCGGCACAAGGCCTCCCACGAGCATGGCGGAAGTCAGCATGACGCTCGTCGACCCCGAATACAACGAGGCGGGCTTTCCGGAAGAAGAGCAAGAACGCCGGCAAGTGGAGGCGCAAGAACCTGAAGCTGCGGCAGGCAACAAGGACGGCGAGGAAGAGTGGAGCCGACCGCCCAAGCTTCGCCATCGCGCCGGCGAGATCACGGTCACCCGCCGGCTGTTTCGCTCCGGTGAGAGCGAGTATCTCATAAACGGCCAAGTCTGCCGCCTGCGCGACATCCAAGACTTGTTCATGGGCACAGGACTGGGCCCGGAATCTTACGCCATCATCGAGCAGGGGCGAATCGGGCAGGTTCTGAGTTCCCGGCCATCGGACCGGCGCCTGATCCTGGAAGAGGCAGCGGGGGTTTCCAAGTTCAAGACACGCAAGCGGCTGGCGGAGGCCAAGCTGGAATCTTCGCGGCAGAACCTGGCGCGCATCGCCGACATCCTGGAGGAAGTCAGCAAGCAGGTGAACTCGCTGAAGCGCCAGGCCTCCAAGGCGCGGCGGTACAGGGAAATTCACGACGAACTGCGCGCGCGACTGAAAGTGGTCCTCACCTCACGGTGGGTGGCCCTGGAAGCGCAATGCGCCCGGCTGGGGGGTGAAGTGGCCCAGGCGCAGGAAGCGTGCGGGCTCGCGGCGCAGCGGCTCGAAGCCCTGGAGCAGGAGCAGAAGGCCACCACACAAAAGCACGAGGAGTCGGAGCGCCAGCTCACGCAATTGCGGGAGCAGATCGCGCAAAGCAGCCTGGAGCGCGAGCGGTTGCTCTCGCGCTGCGAACAAGTTCGCCAGCAGGCGGCGAGCCTTGAGGGACGGGATGCGGACGCGGCTCGGGAAAGGGCGGATTTCCAGACCCAACTGGCTTCACTGGAACAGCAGAGCAACCAAAGAACCCTCCAGTTCGAACAGGTCCAGCAGGATTGGACGGCGGCGCAAGGAGCGCGGGCGCAACTGCTGTCGCGTCAGGACTCGTTAAGCCTCCAGGTGGCCGCAGCGGAGGATCAGGTAGAGTCATGTCGCCAGGCGATGCTTGCCGCCGTGAGCCATGCGGCGGAGCTTCGCAACCAGCTTGTGCAGGCCGAGGAAGCGGGCCTGGCGCTGTCCCGCCAAGCGACGCGCACCGAGTCCGAGAAGCAGCGTGTGGAGCGGGAACACCAGCGGTGGGCAGGCGAGCTGGAGGTTATGATCGCTGCCCAGCAGCAAGACACGACATCGCTGGCAGACTTGGCGAAGGCGCTGAGCGAAACCGTGGCGGCGCTCGAACAGGCGCGTGGCGAGGAAGCTTTCCGGCGATCGGCTCTTGAGACGCTTCGCCGGGAACACTCCGGGGCCGTGGCGCGCAAGCAGGCGCTGGAGGAATCGCTGGCCCGTCACGCTTACAGCACGGAAAGTGTGCGGCGGCTGCTCACCGGGGAGATCCCCATGAACGGGCATCAGTTCCGCCCTCTCGGCGTGCTCGCCGACTTCGTGGAAGTCTCGCCGGGCTACGAAGAAGTGGTGGAAGACTTCCTTAAGCTCGAACTCGAGTGTGTGGTGGTGGAACAACATGAGCAGGCCCGCTCCGGCATCGCGCTGCTGCGCGAGGAAGGAAAAGGGTGGTCCACCTTTTTCGTTACGCATATCCCCCCGAATGACCGCTCCTATGGGCAAGCCCACGCCGACCTCCTTGCCGAGCCGGGAGTGGTGGCGCAGGTGCGGGACCTGATAACCTTCCAGAAATCTCTTGGGTTGAATGGCGACCTGGGGCTGCCGACGCTGGCCAATGCCTATCTGGTTGAGGACCCCGCAACCGCCCAACGGCTGGCAGGCGCCTACCCTGAATACCACTTCCTGACCCGGACCGGTGAGCACTATCAGCATCGCCTGGTGTCCGGGGGCAAAGGCTCAAGCGCCGGGCCTCTGGCACTTCGCCGTGACTTCCGAAAACTCGAGCGCCGCGCCGCCGAGCTGGAAGGCAAAATCCAGGCGAGCGAGGCTGCGCTGGCCGAAGCTGCCAGCCGCGTGACGCAACTCGCAGAGAACCACGGGAACCTGACAGCGGCCAAGCAGGAAGCGGAAAAGAGAGCCGTGGTCGCCAACGAGAAAATGCGCCAAGTGCGAGAGGCTTGGGAGAGCGCGCGCGACCAGCTCAAGATCCTCCAGTCCGAAGCCGCAGCGCTTCAAGGCGAGCTCGCCTCCGCCGATGAACGGAAAGCCGGCCTGCGGTCGGAACTGGGGGTGGCCGGACATGAAAAGACCCGGCGCGAGGAAGCCATCACCCAGTCCACCGGCGCACTTCGCGAACTTCGCATGGAGCTGGAACGTCTTTCGCAGGAACTGGCCGAGGCAAGCGCCCGCAGCAGCGCGCTGGAAGAAAGGACACACGCCGCCAGGGCCGAGGTGGCGCGCCTGCTGGGCATGTGCGAGGACGTACGCAGCCGTATGACGCGCCTCCAGCAACAATCGGAGAGCTGGCGCGAACAACGGCAGCGGCTGGCAGAAGAGGGCGAGACCATTAGGGTTCGCCTGCACGAGCTGGAAGCCGTACTCGAGATGGCGCGGGTGGAGCTTCAGCACCTCGAGCAGGAATCTGGGGCGGTCAAGGCTCAGCGCGTGGCGCTCAGCCCGCAGGTGGACGCCGCGCGAGTCGAACTTGAGACCCGTCGCGCCGGGCGTTCGGAAGCCGACGTGGCCTTTGCCCGGGCTGATTCCGACCGCACCCACCATGCGCAACAGTGCCGCGAGGAACTCCACGCGGAACCTTTCGCCGTGCTCGCGGAGTTACCTCCTCAGTCGGTGCTCGCGGGCGAAATCTTGCCGGCCGCTGAGGACGAGGTTCGCCAACTCAAGACCCGCATCGAGAACCTGGGGCCGGTCAACATGATGGCGCTCGAAGAACTCCAGGAAGCCGAGGACCGGCTGACCTTCCTCGATACCCAGCGCCAGGATCTGCTGGCTTCGATTGAGGACACAAGCCAAGCGATTCGCGAAATCGATCAGGTCTCGCGCCAGCAATTCCTGGAAGCATTCCAGGCGATCAACGGATACTTCGCTGAGACTTTCCGCACCCTCTTTGGCGGCGGAGTGGGCGAGATGCGGCTGACGGACGAATTGGATGCGGACAGCGGCATCGACATCGCCGCCCAGCCTCCCGGCAAGCGGCTGCAGAATGTGCTGTTGCTCTCCGGGGGAGAGAAAGCGCTGGCGGCGCTGGCACTACTCATCGGTATCTTCCGCTACACCCCGAGCCCCTTCTGCATCCTGGACGAGGTGGATGCTCCGCTCGACGAGTCGAACATTGACCGCTTCAGCCGCATGGTCGAACAGATGAGCCGGCACACGCAGTTCATCCTCATTACCCACAGCAAACGGACCATGGAAATCGCACGAGTGATGTACGGCGTCACCATGGAGGAACCGGGCGTGTCCAAGCTGGTCTCAGTCCGATTCGAGGCGGTGGAGGCTGAGCCGGCGGCGGTGCCCGCCTGATCGAGCAGTGACAAGTGACAAGCAAGTGAAATCAGTGGCCTGTGTCCTTTCAAAGATCGGAGAGTGCCATGACTGAGAGTAAAGGGCAAATAGGAACCGCCATACGGAAGGCCGCCCGTAATCGGAGTCTCGACCTAGGATTGACCGAAAAGGGCTTCCTGGTCGCCACTAAAGGGAATTTCCAGCGCTGGGTAGTGTCTGACCACGTCTACCCAGAGTTGCCAGAGGCCTTGGAGCAAGCATATGGTTTCGCCCGGAGCGGAGCCAGGGGCCTGTACCCCGACGTCTATGTGCTCGACATCGACCAGGATGAAATTTGCCGGCTTGAGATCATGACATGAATCCCGGCAACTGGTCCTCAGGTGAAGTCTTCCGCCCGCAGCATGTAATGATGCAGTGTTATGGATGCGCGTCCCAAGCCTCTGACGGCGACAGATTCCGCGCAGAGAAAAACCCCCATCCCCTGTTCCTCGTGGCATCGTCAGACCAGCAAGGAAGGTTCTAAATTGGCTTCGTCTGCCTCTGACGGAAGCGCTTGGGGATACGAAATCTCTTCATGATCTTGACCGCAGTATGCGGGCCGGCGAATCTTGGGCAAGATTTGAGCTCTCCTGTCACATGGCTGCCGAAGACTTTGCCAACGAAATGCAGGCGCGATTGATTGACTTGAAGGCGAGCCGTACAAGAATGTGAAACTTGATGTTGAAGTGGAGCCACAGATACAGAAATGGTGTTTGATGACCCACATATCGCGGTTGGCTGACTTCCTTAGCAATATTGCATTGGAGCCAGTGAAGCGCGCAACGCCGTCAGGACCGTCACGATTGGTCATTAGTGCGCTTGAACGATTTGAAATCCATTTGTGACCTCCAAGCGAGCATCGACGATTCACTAGGCCGCTTGGCCCAAATGCTACTGAACCTCGCCGGGAAAGTAAATGCCACCGGCAAGCGGGCAAAGATCTGTCGAGGTCGCCGTTGTTTATGACCTTTCGATTAAGGCCCAAAGATGGAGAGGTGGTTCCCGTCAGGGTCGTCGAAGTTGGCGACCCTCGAGGTGGGCGTGACGCTTCGTGGTTCGTGAGTGAACTCCACTCCTCTCCCTCGCAGCGCTTGATAGGCCACCGTTACGTCTTCAACAGAGAACACGACCTCGCCGGCGCCGGCAACCTGGCCACGCATCTTGGCCGCAGGCTCGCTCAGGCATAAGGTGACCGCTCCGGCGTTCAGGAACGCGAAGCCGGGGATCTCACGCTGCACCTTGAGGCCCAGCTTGTCGCGATAGAACCCCAGCGAGCGCGTCACATTCTGAACCCCCAGCATAACGACGCTGACTTGAGTGAGCTTGTAATCCGTCTGTTCCATGTTTGGTTAGTCTCCTTGCAGCACGAGAACTGAGCGGGAATTTCCATTTTAGCTCCCAACAGCCCCACACTATACACCCCTCGAGGGGTTCCAGCGCACTATCTTTCGTTGGCTAGGCGCCGGTAGTGCCTCTGTGTCCTCCTCGCGAGAAGAGCCACAACACAGAGATCACGGAGATGCTCCGTGTCCTCCGTGTTAAAGCTTGAGAGGCACGGAGGACACAGAGGGTCTCGTTTTGGTTGCGGCTGGCCCCGCTGCAATACACTACGCATGACAAAGAATTGGTCTCACTCCTGATTCCTGACTCCTGTCTTCCTTATCTAGTGCGTTTTTCCAATCCCTATCCATCATGCAGTAGGCGCAATTAAAAGAGTGCGGGCCTCTTTTTGCCATTGACAACTTCTGCTGATGTTTTAGAATGACGGATGCTCTGAGCCAACGTCATGCAAGCGACTCGACAATCTGTGCTCACGGAGACCAGACTGCCCGGAGTTAGGCTTTTCTCCCGCGGCAAAGTCCGAGATGTATATGAGGCCGGGCCGGGGCAGCTTGTGATCGTCGCCACAGACCGTCTGTCGGCCTTCGATGTGGTCATGGGAGAAGGCATCCCGGGCAAGGGCTGGGTTTTGACGCAGCTCTCGTGCTTCTGGTTCGAGATGTTCGGGAAGTCCTTCCCCAACCACTTTCTGAGCTTCAAGCTGGAGGATTACCCCTCCGAGCTTCAGCCGTTTGTCGATCAATTGGAGGGCCGGTCGATGCTGGTGCGGAAGGCCGAACCCTTTCCCATCGAGTGTGTTGTCCGGGGATACCTGGCGGGCTCAGGACTTAACGAGTACCGCGTCACAGGAAGAGTTTGCGGCATCGAACTGCCGGCGGGACTGAGCGAGGGGTCCAAGCTGGACCAACCGCTCTTCACACCGGCGACAAAAGCCTCAACGGGCCACGACGAAAATATCACCTGGGAGGAGATGATTTCGAGAGTGGGGAGAGAGACCGCCCAAAAACTGCGCGACTATAGCCTGGAACTCTATTCGAAGGCCAGAGATTACGCGGCAGGACGGGGCATCATCATCGCCGACACCAAGTTTGAATGGGGGCGGAAGGGAAATGACATCATCCTCATCGACGAAATCCTGACCCCGGACTCGTCTCGCTTCTGGCCCCGGCAGGGCTACCAGCCTGGCAAAACCCAGCCTTCGTTCGACAAGCAGTTCGTTCGCGATTACCTCGAATCACTTCACTGGAACAAACAACCTCCCCCACCTCCCCTTCCGCCTGAGGTGGTGGAGAAAACTAGTGAGAAGTACCGGCAAGCGTACAGTTTTCTGACTGGACAGAATCCGGATTGAAAAAGGAAGGGGCGCCGCTCGCGCCAAAGATCATGGGTGCATGGAACTGGCTCGATTGGACTTTTGCCGCCATCGTAGTGGCATCAGTGGCTGCGGCCATCATGAAAGGGTTCGTCAGGGAATTGATCTCCCTGGCCTCCCTGGTGATTGGATTGGTGGTGGCAGCGCTAGCATACCCAAGGGCCGCTCTCTGGTTCGAGGACCTGACGAAGTCGCACGAGATAGCCCTAGGCTTGGGTTTTCTGGTGCTGTTTCTGGGAACCCTGCTGCTGGGCAGTTTGCTTTCGCTGCTGGCTCAAAAGTTGATCAAGACTGCCGGCATTCAATGGTTCGACCGGTTCCTGGGGGCGGTTTTCGGCCTGCTCCGTGGGGTGGTTGTGGATTGCATTCTACTCTTTGTTCTGCTGGCTTTCACCATTAAGCCGGAAGCTGTGCAGCAGTCATCCCTCGCCCCTTACGTCACCGCCGGAGCAAACATTATTTCCCTGGCCATGCCCGTCAACCTCAAGGCGCAGTTTCGCCTGGGGTTTGAGAGGTTCAGAGAAACGCTGATTGAGAACGACAAGAAAGCCATTAAGAACTAGTCCTTGGTCATGCTTGCCCGCCGGAAGGGAAGCCGAATTGGGAGGCTGAGGACAAGCCCATCGTGGCTCGAAGTTCGCTTGTCGTGCAAACCGAGCAAATACTGCCACACTGGAGCACTGCCGTGAAAGACCAGCTAGAAGCTCTCGTCAACCGCATGATTGAACAAGGAATTCAGTTTCCCGACGCCGTAAGCGAATTCCAGAAACGGTTTATCCAGCGCATGCTCGAAAAGAACAAGGGAAACCAGTCAAAGACAGCCCAAGCCCTGGGGATTCATCGCAACACCCTCAGCCGGAAAAGCGAAGAGCTCGGGTTGGATCACCAGCCCAAGCGGCGGAAACGCTCCAGGCGGTAAATCTTTCCATATTAACTTCTGCTGCAATACCTCGTTGCCTCTGATGAACAACCCGACATCCCTGCCAAGGGGGCGCCCCGCGCAATCGCATCCGGGCCAGCCGCTCCTCCAGGCGCTCCTTTCGATCAAATAACTTGCTCCGTGAGGTGTGTCCGCCCTGTCCCTTCCCTCCATCGCTCAACAACGGCGTTGCGTCTTGAGTGAAAGGCCGCATAGAATCCAAGTGCTTGACTTCCGAGGTGCAACCGGTTGCCATTCCTCAAGTCGCTTTCCTTGAAACTCGGACACGTGCTGGCCCTCTATGGCGGCGTGGGGCTTTTCGCCATGTCGTTCCTGGACTCTTCTTTCGTTCCATTCCCGGGCATCAACGATCTGGCACTTATCGTTCTGGCCGGCCAGCATCCGGCGCGCGCGCCCTTCTATGCCTTCATGAGCACCGTGGGCTCGCTCTTGGGGTGTTATGTTGTCTATGGTATTGCGCGCAGTGGAGGGAGGTTGGCCGGGGGCAAATCATCCTCGACGAAGGGAAGCGCGCGTCGCTGGCTGGAGCGCAATGACCTTGTGGCGATGCTCGTGATGTGCCTGCTGCCTCCGCCAGCGCCCCTGAAAATCTTCGTTATAACCGCCGGAGCTCTGCGCATGAATGCGCTCAACTTCGGCGTTGCTTTGCTGCTGGGGCGAAGCTTGAGGTTTGCGGCTGAGGCCTGGCTGGGAGCGCGTTACGGCGCCCAGGCGGAAGCTTACTTGAAGAAAAACCTCGGCTGGACCTCGCTGGTGACTATCCTGCTCGTTATCGGCTTGACGCTTCTTTCCCGCTGGTGGACGGGTCGCGGTGCCGCTCGTCCTGATGGTTCAGGTTAATCCCCAGTCTTGAGCCATGTCAGGTAGCAGCCACTCCATTTTCGATCCCCGTCCCGCCTGATGACAGTGCGAACAGATCGCGGCGGAGCCTTTGCGGGGGCGCACTGAAGCCTCGATGCTCTTTTTGTCTGTAGTGAACCGGGCGTCGTGGTACACAAATCCCTGAAAGAGGTGGCAGCGGTTTGGAATCGTTATTAGTTCCACGGTGCGGAAGCACGCATCCCACCTCAGTCACAAGAGAAACTACGGGGTTGAAGCCGTTCGGTCAGCAGGCACGAAGCGGCCTGAACGTAAATCGTCCTGACACGCTTCCACCGCATGTCTGAGGTCCATTCCATAGATATTGGCAAAGCCGGCCCGGCATTTTTCCGGTTCGGACGTACACGCAGATTCAAACTTCAGAAAGGTTGCCTTTCCACGCAACTGGATCTGGCGAACCCAAAAGAACTCCCAAGCTGTATAGCTGAAGTACCAGTCTCTTTGTGGCACCGCTTCGAAGGACGGCCACAATTCCTCGTGTCTAGCCCTCGCGATAAAGTCCACTGCTGGTAAAGCAACCAGTTTATGTCCGGGAGCCGTAACGCCCATCCCCGCGGTGACCCCAGCAACGCCCTCGGAAAACCACGGCTGTCTTAATAAGCGCCATACACTGAGGAGTGTACGATTTTGGTTGAGAGTTGCGTGCGACAGTTCATGGCGCAGAACTCCACCGACATCCAGTGTTCCATATATGTAGGGCGTCGCCAGATAGATGACGGTGCCGGTCGGGATTGTCACGCCAACTGGCCGCTGTTTGCCGAGGAAAGGGGCGGCAAAACGGAGGCAGTCGTTCCAATCCCGACACGCAACCACCGTGATCTTCTTCGAACATCTTAGATTGTGAAAACTCTCGGCAAGGGCAACGTACTGATCCACCTCACTGTAGGCCGGGTCTGGTGGGCGATCCGCCGGATACAAAACATCCGCGCGTTTGAAATTAAGCTTTACGTAACCGGGGTGGACAGGCGACCACGCAAAAAGCGGTCCGTAGAGGAATGCAGCGAGGACCGCGAGTACGAAGAAACACGCAAAAACGCACTTCCAGCTCATAGGGAAGAGTTTACCCGACCAGAGCTTCAGACAACACTCGTGTTCGCGCAGCCAATCCCGCTGGCTGCGGGCTGAGCCTCCGGCCGCCATTCGAGGGCATAAATGACCCACAAATTCCTTCGACGAGGCTTCATGACTAACCCTTATCTCCCGGGCGCATCATGGTCTGGCGCGCTGAAACTGAAGGATTCCGAGCGCACTCGCAAGGCCTTGTCCAATTCGATTTCCGCCCGGAAGCGGCTACCGCCATAGTTTGTGTAGAAGCGCAGATCGCGGATTTGCACGTCAAAACCTGCGTCGTTTTCTTCTGCCTGGGCCCAGGGGAACTTGGCGAAATCCATGAAGATACGTCCGGTGCGCGTCTTCAGGGCTGCGTCGAGGGCAGCCGAGGCCTCGGGTTTATGGAATTGCTGCGCGGACCGAGGATCCACATCGTCATCAAGGGCATTAGCAGGCAGGACAGCATAGGCGGTGTCGGTCTCGACCACTCCCGTCCACTCAAAGGGGTTGAGTGGGGAGGGAAAGGCTCCCACCCGAAGCAGGTCTTGTTCAGAGTAAGTGTGGGTTTCGAGGAACCCGAGGACGCGACGGTGGGCGACGTCGCGCAGGCCCCAGAGAAATACCAGCGCACAGAGCGAGAACACCGCACCCCACGCAGGGCGGGATTTACTCGCCCCGACTTCTTCCGAGACCAGCCGCAGCAGCGTGGGAAGGCCGAGACCAAGGCAAAGGAATACGAGCAACAAAGGATCGAAGATAAACATGATGTCCCAGGCGTACCACCGCGGGCTGAAGGGCAGGAAGGGCCTGACGCCGTAGGAATTCGTGAAGTCCATCAAAAGGTGGCTGGCCGTTCCAATCCACGCCAGGATCAGAAGCCAGGGAAGGCTGAGTGGCGGTCCGGGTTTGGGCTTTGCCTTGCGGCCAAGAAAGTAAATGGTCCATGCCAGTAGGAAGGCAAGCAGGCTGACCCCCAGAATCGAATGGGTGAAACCGCGGTGGTACTTGAGATAGGTGGCGCTTCCCCAGAGGCGGGAGACGATGTCGAGATCCGGCAGATTCGCAGCCACGATCAGAGTGAGGGTGGCAAACCGGGTTTTGCGGTGCAGCCCGGCATAGCTCAAGGCAACGGCAGTAAGGGTATGGGTAAGGTTATCCACGGCACATGCAGAAATTTGAAATTTGAAATTTGAAAATCGAAATTGGAAAATCGTAACTGGCGATTCTAATTGAACCTTGTTTCATGAATCTGGAACTTCGGCCTTCGGGTTTTGATTCTCCAGTTTCCACTTCCCAGTTTCCACTTCCCAGCTTACACTTCCCAGTTTGCACTTCCCGTTTTCCAGTTTGCATTTCCCACTTTCTATTTTCCAGTCTCCATTTTCCAGTCTCCATTTTCCAGTCTCCAGTTTCCAATTTCCAGTTTCCAGTTTCCAGTTTCCAGTTTCCAATTTCCAATTTCCAGTTTCCAGTTTCCAGTTTCCAATTCCCAGTTTCCAATTTCCAGTTTCGAATCATGGAACCAGCAGGGTAAGTGCATGTGGCACGATTTCGAATGTTGCCGGGAGTGTCCCCACCAGCTCGCCATCGAGTTCGAAGCGGATGGCTTCACCGGCAACCTGGGCGGCACAGCAGAGCTTACGCGTTTCCACAAGTTCCACATCGCCGAGGCGGAAGTGTTGGCGCGCCAGGACCAGGCCTGCGTAAAGGAAGTACCGAGCGCGATTATGGCTTTTGAAGAGGCACAGAGTGAACCGGTCATCAAAGAAGCGTGCCCCAGGTGTAAGGTGAAGCCATCCCCCGTAATTGCGGGCTCGCTGGAGGGCGGCGAACGTGGCAATACGGTCCGGCCCACCATCGGTGCGGCAGGAAAAGCCCTGGAACGGGTAGCGGAATACCTGCCGCAACGCCTCGATGATGTATCCCGCGACGCCCCAGGACGACTTCATCTCCAGTGAGAGCTTATAGACGATGTGAGCATCATAGCCGATTCCTGCCACACTCACGAAGTAGCGAGTGACTTGCTCCTTTTGAGCCGGAGCTCCGTTTATCGAGGCCTTCTCAATGCACCAAGTGGC
This sequence comes from Terriglobia bacterium, assembly GCA_049514855.1. Classification (GTDB taxonomy): domain Bacteria; phylum Acidobacteriota; class Terriglobia; order UBA7540; family UBA7540; genus CAVROP01. The sequence goes on along the minus strand of JBEKUR010000039.1, from coordinate 19,032 downwards.
TTTCCCCAGGGGAATTCGGAGGGGCGACCAACGCGAAAGTTCTGCGGCGGCGCGAACAGGGTTGAGCGGAAGTCCGACTTCCCTGGCCAGCATGTTGGCTGTCCCTCCCGGCAACAGGCCGAGCGAAACTTGGCTGCCGGCGAGACCGTTGAGCACTTCGTTGACGGTGCCATCCCCGCCGCAAACCAGGACAATGTCCCTGCCCTTTCTTGCCGCTTCCTTTGCCAATTCCGACGCCGCCCCGGGCCCAGCCGTCGGAGAAACTTCGACTTCCATTCCCACCTTGCGGAGGATTTCAGCCACTTGCCGAATCTCCTCTGCGCGCCGGGCAGGGCGTCGTCCAGCTATCGGGTTATAGATCAGAGTAGAAGTTTTCAAACCTGCGGATTCGGTCCGCGCAAGATCCGGTTTCATCCCGGTGTTACGTCACACTTAGTTGTTCACAAGATAGTTTCTTATTCCACCGGCACAACGATGCCCGTAACCACCTTCTTGACATAAAGGTCGCCGGTTTTCTTGTCCTCGTGGACATCCACGTAGACCTGGTCGCCCACCTTCAGATCCTCCCGCGAGCTTGGCTTGTTGTCGTGAATGAACTTGGTCTTGGGCTGGAATCTAAGAGTTTGGTCGATGCCGACCTTGGTCTTTTCCAGCACCATGCCATTGGCGTCAAGCGTCTTAATGACGCCGTAAAGAAGGTTCTGGTATTTGCGCGCCGTGCTGGTCGGGTCTCCAAAGCGCGCCGTTCCCGCCTTGACGGGTTTGTCCTGCGCCATCATCGGCACAGCCAGAACCAAGCAAAGGGCAGCAGGGATCCATACTGTTCGCAGACTCATGGCTCCATCCTCTCCCACCTCTAATGGCTCCCTATACCGACACTAGCAGCGGGTTCAGGCGACTGTCAAGACGGGCTTTCAGCGTGCGCATCCGCCATGAGGAAGTCAGCCAATAAATCGCCCGCCGGTAGGTTATAATTCCGCTCGGAACTAATAGCCTATGGGGTGCGCCAAGACCATTGCGTGCCCGCGCTTTCTTGGGGGAATTCCGTGGCCAAAGCAATTGAGAAAGAAATCGAAAAGCTCCGCAATGATATCCGCTACCACGAGTACCGGTACTACGTCCTGGATAACCCTGAAATCTCCGACTTCGAGTTTGACAAACTGATGCGCCGGCTTCAGGAGTTGGAGGCCCAGAATCCGGAGCTTGTCACGCCCGATTCTCCTACCCAGCGAGTGGGGGGCCAACCGGCGGAGGAATTCCCCAAGGTGCGGCACTCCGTGCCCATGTTGAGCCTGGACAACACTTATTCGGTGGACGAGCTAAAAGACTTTGACCGCCGAGTGCGCGAGCTTTCGGGGCGTTCAAAGGTCGAGTACGTGGGGGAGTTGAAGCTGGACGGGCTTTCCATGGCGTTGACCTATGAAGACGGCGTGCTGACGCACGGTGTCACGCGCGGCGACGGTGTCGAGGGCGAGGACGTCACGGCAAACGTGAGGACTATCCGTTCCGTGCCTCTCGGAATTGACGCCGAAAGGTCGGAGGTGATCGGCGATCCAAGGCGTTTTGAAGTTCGCGGGGAAGTCATCATGCCACGCAAAGCGTTCGAGCAGACAAATGCGCAACGCGAGGCAACAGGCGAGCTGCGCTTCGCCAACCCGCGCAACGCCGCAGCAGGCTCCATGCGCCAGCTTGACTCGCGCATCGTGGCGCAGCGCAAGCTCGACATGTTTCTCTATTACCTCCTGGTCGAAAACCGCGAACCGCTTCGCGAACACTGGCAAAACCTTGAAGCTCTGGTCAAGATGGGCTTCAAAGTGAACCCAAACAGGCGTTTGTGCAAGTCGTTCGAGGAATTGATGGCCTATATCCAGGAATGGGAATCGAAGCGCGACGGCTTGGAGTACGAGATTGACGGTATCGTCGTGAAGGTGAACGACATTCGCCTGTGGGAGGAACTCGGGACCACAGCCAAGTCCCCGCGCTGGGCCATCGCCTATAAATATGCCGCGCGCCAAGCCACCACGCGCGTCATGGATATTCGCGCCCAAGTCGGCCGGACCGGAACATTGACGCCTGTTGCGGACCTTGAGCCGGTGGACGTGGGTGGAGTCACGGTGAGCCACGCCACACTGCACAACATGGATGAAATCGGGCGGCTGGGCGTCAAGATCGGCGACGCAGTGCTGATCCAGCGGGCCGGAGAAGTCATCCCGCAGGTGGTCAAGGTGGTGAAGCAAGCTCCGGAGGGGCGCGAATTCAGCATGCCCAAGCAATGCCCCGTCTGTGGCGGGGACGTTCACCGCGCCGAAGGAGAAGTCGCCTACCGCTGCGTCAACTCGGCTTGCCCAGCAAGACTCAAAGAATCGCTGCTCTATTTCGCCGGTCGCCGCGCCATGAATATTGATGGGCTGGGAGAAGCCCTGGTGGATCAACTTGTGGACAAGGGACTGGTCCGCGACGTCGCTGATCTTTACGCTTTGACCCACGAAAAGGTGGCGAATCTGGAACGGATGGGGGACAAGTCAGCGGGCAATCTCCGGGAAGAAATCGAGAACAGCAAGAAGGCGAGCCTGGCGCGGCTGATATTTGCCTTGGGCATTCGCTTCGTCGGCGAACGCACCGGCCAGCTCTTAGCCGACCATTTTGCCTCACTGGACAAGCTCGCCAAGGCCAGCGAAGAGGAACTCTTGCAGGTCGAAGAAGTCGGGCCCAGAGTGGCCGAAAGCATCCTTGAGTTCTTCCGCGAACCGCAAAACCTGAAGGTCATCGAGAAGCTCCGCAAAGCCGGCTTGCAGTTCGAGCAGGCAAAAGTCTACAAGCCCCAAGGCAACTTAGCCGGAAAGCAGTTTGTGCTCACCGGCACGCTGCCTCGTTATTCCCGCGACGAAGCTAAAAAGATGATTGAGGAAGCCGGCGGCCGCGTCACGGGCTCCGTCAGCAAGAAGACGGATTACGTCGTGGTCGGCGCCGATCCGGGGTCGAAGCTCGACAAGGCCCGTGCTCTGGGAGTCAAAACGATTGAGGAGGGTGAGTTGCTCAAGCTTTTGGGTAACTAGCCCGGAATTTTCACCACGCTCTGCCGTTTTGGGTCGGGCGACTGGAAGGGCGGCGTTTTGATTCCGCCGCCGGGCGGCCATCCGCTAGAAAGGGGCTTCAGCCCCTGAAGCACAGGCGAGTAGCAGTGGTGAACATGCGACTTGAGGGGCTAAAGCCGCGACTCTGTGGCTCCGCGTGTGGCGGCGCTGAAGCCCCGCCCTTCCGATTTCTAACAAGCCACGGCTCGTTGGCCTCAGGCGAAGCCTCCTTAGCGGTGTATAATGTCCGGGAGGCATCGAGCGATGCGACTGCCCCCGACCCGTCCAACAGTTCTTGGTTGCCTCCCGACAATTCTGGTTCTCGCCGCGCTTTCGACAGGTGGCCTTCCCCAAGACAGGGGAGCGCTAACGTTGTCCAGAGTGCAAATCACGGGTTCAAAAAGGGTTTTGCCGGAGGCAGTGGCCTCCGAGCTAGGCTTGGCAATTGGTGGGCCGATTACAATAGCCGGCGTCAATGAAGCGTGTAGCAAACTGCGGAAGCTCCGTATTTCCGACTCGACTCGATGCCGTTACAAGATCACTGGAAAAACGCTCTCGCTCACCTTCGTCCTGGATGACGATGTCCTGCCCTGTGTATTCAACAACTTCGTTTGGTTGAAAAAACCCGAAATCCTTTCGCGACTTAAGCAGGAGATTCCCCTCTTTAGCGAAAGACTTCCCATCGATAGCGGCCTCAATGACCGCATCATTCAGGTGCTACAGAAGATGGTCGACGAGCAGGGCATTAAAGGTCAGGTGCGATACGATGACCATTGGGGCATCGAGAGGGGATGGAACATTTTCTATGTCGAGGGTTTAGACACTCCCATTGAGTGCTTCGAGGTCAAGGAACGTTCCACGCTGGACGGTGCCAACATCATGAGCATCCGGGGGCCCGCTTGGAGGGGTCGAGACCTTCCGCAGCTTCTTAAATGGCTCCAAACTCGGAAGTTCTCCGCGTCCTTTCTCGAGTGGTGGGTAGAATGGATCCTGGATAGTTATAGATCGACGGGCTACCTGCGAGCGCAAGCAAAGCCGGCGGTCGAATTCCTCGGCCCGAGAAACGGCACCTACCCCGTTCGAATTGTCGTAGCGGTCCGGCCAGGCATCTGCTACTCGTTAGGCTCAGTGAGGGTGACGGGGCTGCCCGAAAAGACGACTGCGGAGGTCTTGCAGCAGTGGAAGCACAAACCTGGAGAGGATTTCGATTACTCCGCGCTTTATGCCTTCGTCGAGGGTATCGTACAACCCGCCACCGTGCGGGCTAAGCGCGGCAGGAGGGTGATAGCATGCGGGTCTCTGGACGACGAGCGCAAAGCGATTGACATCACGCTGACGCCTACATGGTCGAAGGTGTATACCTTCCCAAAGGACGACGATGATCATACACAATGCTTCGACACAATCGTTATAAAGTTATCACCCAGCCCGTGAGCAGTAACCGGGCCTTCCACAACGAATGACCGACCACGTAAAGCGATTGAGAAGGAGGGATTGACATGGCTACTCGTTGGAGCAACTACTACGCGCGACAAGTTCAAGACCAGGAGATGAGGGGGTTGGTGGAAAAGGAACTGGCGAGTCTCAACGTAGGCATCCAAATTGCCCGACTTCGGGAACGACTGGGACTTAGCCAAACCCAGTTAGCGGCGCGCGCCGGGATGAGTGCGCCGAAGATTTCAGTCCTCGAGTGTTCGCCCAAAGATGCCAAGCTCAGCACGCTTATCCGCATTGCGCAGGCGCTCGGATTAGGCCTGAAGGTCGAGTTTGTCCCGGAGAAGAGCGGCAAGTCCCGCCATGCCCACGTTTCTGCTTGAGCGCCGCGACAAATCGGTAGCGCCCTAACTCAGGCCGAGTTGCAGCACGCCGCAACCATGACGACAGTCGTGGCACGGCCATGCGCCCCAGTCCCGCGAGGCGGGTGGCGCGCTGATTCTTCGTTGTTCTAACATCTCGGTATATTGAGACCCGGCGGATTGCTCAGGCATTTGGCCCGCACCGAAGCCTATTCTTTACGGGGGTGACATCATAATGAAGAAACGACACGCCAGACTTACAGTCCTGTTGCTGCCGTTGTGCCTTCCTCTTTTTGCGATGGACAAGAAGGATTTGTCAGAACGCTATAAAGGGAAGTACCTTGTTGTGCTTCGAGAGGGTTTGGCGGTAGGCATGTGCGCCGGTCTTCCCGACATCCCATCAGGCAACGCTCTTGACGTCAGAATCACCGGCGAATCTGTCGAGTTTCACCCGCAAACCGGCGCGACCGCTGCCATGACTGGCTGCGGAGAGGTCATCCCCGAGCCTTTACATAAGGGAGAGATTGTCCTTGCCAGATTCACTTGGTTTCGACGGCTAAGAGGGGGATACTTCACCATTACCGTCCAAAATCTTGCGCCCCACCAAGTGAAGCGGGTTCGAGGCGCCTCCCGCCATGAGCATCTCAAATATGGCAGGGCCGACCTTATCTTCGAGACGAGCGATGCCAAAGACTACGACGCTGTGGCTTCGCTCGTTGAAGAGTGGCTAAAGCCCTTCGACACGCACGCTGAGGCCGCTCAGTTCGGAAACACCGCCAGTGGCGTGTATGTAAGAGAGATAAAGCTGGGCATGTCCTTCGCCGAGGTTGAAGCGGCCCTGGGACCGCCACAGACTCGCGTGGACTTGGGCGAAAAGGTCCTCTACAAGTACAAAGACATGACGGTTGAGTTTCATGACGGCAAGGTCACTGATGTGAAATGAGGTTAATGTGGCCTGGTCATTGATCGAGAGCCTAGAGACACTGAGGGACTATGATTGATCCCCAATTGAAAGGTAAAGTCGTTTGTATCACGGGTGGGAACAACCCGCAGGGAATCGGCGCCGCAACCGCCAAAGCGTTCGCATCGCAAGGGGCATGCGTATTTATCCACTATTTCCGGCAGGCGTGCACCTTGTCTGACCAGGGAAAAGGCGAAGTCGAATCCGGCAGGCCCGGGGAAGCATTGTACCTTGATGCACAACTGAGGTCGGCCGAGGAGGTTGTACGGGCGATCCGGCAGGAGGGTGGACAGGCCGAGTCCTGGGAAGCTGATCTCGGTGAGCCCTCCGCAATTCCTCAGCTTTTCGATCGCGTCGAGCAAGCGTTTGGGCCGGTGGAGGTGCTGATTAACAACGCGGCCCTTGACTTGCCCGACACCTTCATTCCCTCCAAGTCCTCGGCTCAGGGTGATCGGAGTCTGGGTGGTTTGGGTTCTCCCATGAGTACGCTTACGGCGCAAAGCCATGACCGCCACTTCGCGGTGAATTGCCGTGCCCCGGCTTTAATGATGGCGGAATTCACCCGCCGTCACATCGCGCGCGGGGGGCAATGGGGGCGAATCGTGAATGTAAGTACCGACGGGGCGTCCGGATTCGCTGGCGAGATTTCTTATGGGGCCAGCAAGCGTGCGCTGGCGTCGTACAGCCAAGCCGCCGCCCGCGAGCTTGCGCCGTATGGGATTACGGTCAACGTGGTGTCGCTCGGGCCCATACAGACCGGTTGGATATCTCCGGAGTTGGAAGAAAAAGTTGTGCCCACGATTCCGCTGGGACGGCTGGGCTTGCCGGAGGATGTGGCCGATGTGATTGTGTTTCTAAGTTCCGAGCAAGCGCGCTGGCTCACGGGACAGTTGCTTTACGTCGGCGGTGGCCACACCATGCCCCTGTAGCACTAGTTCCTGGGACGTTGTTGTGCCGCGAGGATTTCTTCTCGCGCCAGTAATGCCTCCGTGTTCTCCGTGGCCGGATGAAAACTCAACACAGAGTTCACTGAGATCCTCCGTCCTCTCTGTGTTGAGGCTTTGGAGGCTCGGAGAACACGGAGAATCTCATTTTGGTTGCAGCCAGGGGGCCGCGTTGTGAGAAAATCAAACAAGCTCACGGCGGTCCGTCAGTTGACGTACCGAAACGGACTTCCTGTCTCTTGACAGACGCAATAAGATAGGCTAGAGTTGTACGTGGAAGCCAGGCAGGAGGTCACGCCCTGCCGGGAACACGACGTGGCAATGCTACTGCCCGCCCCGACCCACTCCCGAGAGAGAATGCCCCAAGCGGGACGAATAGGCGTCAAATTGTCTTGCCACATCAGAGACAAGAAGTCTGTCGTGGCGGGAGAAGCAAAAAGGAATTCTTCAAAATTGACCGTACAACGCGGGAATCTCTATGAAAACAAAGGACCGCTGTGGAAAACCTGGCCGCGAAGCCGGAATGTGTATGAAAACACAGGCACTTAGCTGCTTAAGGCGGGAATGTTGTTGAAAAGAAGGGTGGTTAGAGAAACTGCGAGTATGTTATCTACTGGGAGTACAAGACATGGATAAGCGACACGAATGCTGCCTCATCTTCAATTTGCTGGGGATTCTTCGAATCACGGCTGTACTCCTAACCGTGGCTCTATCGGCTGTCTTTGCGCAGGGTCCGAACCAAGCGATGAAGCAAGCGTCGAAAGGGCCCTGGATGGACAAGAGTTTGTCGCCGGACAAGCGGGCCGATCTGCTCATCGAACAGATGACCCTCGATGAGAAGGTTACTCTTGTCCATGGATTCGACGTGTGGGCATATACTGCCCCCCCGCAGTGGCTGGGCGGGGCCGGCTGGGTCCCGGGAATCCCTCGCTTGGGAATCCCCGATCTCCAGATGACGGATGGGAGATCCGGCGTTGCCAACACTGGCCGGCGTGGTCGTTACGCGACCGCGTTGCCTTCCGTGCTCACTTACGCTGCGAGTTGGGACCTGGAGCTGGCGTATGCATACGGAGCGCTGCTCGGCAAGGAAGTCCGTGACGTCGGCTTCAACGTGTCGCTCGGCGGCACCGCAAACATCATACGGGAGCCGCGCAACGGCCGGAACTTCGAGTGCCTCGGCGAGGACCCCATCCTGATCGGAAAGATGCTGGGCCGAGAGTTGAAGGCCACCCAGGACCAACAGGTTGTCGGCAACATCAACCGCTTTGCGGTGAACGACCAGGAGACGGGGCGTACCACCGTCAACGCCATCATTGACAAGCGCTCCATGCGGGAAAGTGACCTGCTGGCTTTCGAGATCGCCATCAAGGAATCGGATGTGGGGACGGTGATGTGTGCCTACAACCGAGTCAACGGTGACTACGCCTGCGAGAACAGTTACCTGATGAATGAAGTCCTGAAGAAGGCCTGGGGCTATAAGGGCTGGGTCATGTCCGACTGGGGCGCCACCCACAGCACGGTGAAGGCTGCCCTGGCCGGATTCGACCAGGAAGAGCCCGGGGGCCGGTATTTCGGAGACGCGCTCAAGGCGGCGGTGGAGAAGGGGGAGGTTCCGATGGCGCGCCTCGACGACATGGTCCATCGCATCCTGCGGACGGAGTTTGTTTTCGGGGTCTTCGACAACCCGCCCGTCCCCAGGCCAGTAAACCCGTTTACCGGCGCTGAGGTGGCGCAGCGCGTCGCGGAGCAGGGTATCGTGCTGCTGAAGAATGGCAGCGGCCAGTTGCCTCTGAAGGCGTCCCGCATCAAAGCGATTGCTGTCATCGGCTCGCACGCAGATGTGGGCGTACTTTCCGGCGGAGGCTCGGACCAGATCGATGCCGCGGGCGGGAACGCCGTTCCGCCACCGAGCACCGGGAAAGCTGGTGCGAGCGGCGGCTCTGGAACTCCCCCGGGCGTCTGGCATCCCTCCTCACCACTGAAGGCGATTCGCGCCAAGGCGCCGAACGCCAAGGTGGACTACGACCCTGGGACAGACTTCGGAGCAGCGGCGAAGCTGGCCGGCGTATCTGACGTCGCAATCGTATTCGTCAATCAGCCCACGACCGAGGGTCGTGACGTGCCGAATCTGTCCCTGCCCGACAACCAGGACCAGTTGGTCAGCCAAGTGGCCGCCGCCAATCCGCACACCATCGTAGTACTGGAGACCGGCGGTCCCGTGCTCATGCCGTGGATTGACAACGTGAGTGCGGCCCTCGAGGCTTGGTATCCGGGTATACGGGGTGGCGAGGCAATCGCCAACATTCTCTTCGGTGATGTGAATCCCTCGGCCAAGCTGCCGGTCACGTTCCCGAAGAGCGAAGCCGACATGCCCCATCATGCGATTCCGGAGACGTCCCCTTCAACCTCCGAAATCAACTACACCGAGGGGCTAAAGGTCGGCTACAAGTGGTTCGACGCGGAGGGCAAGGAACCGCTCTTCCCGTTCGGCTTCGGTCTTTCCTACACCACTTATGCCTACTCCGGACTCAAGACCACGCCCGGCAAGGAAGCGCAGGTGGGCTGCAAGGTCACGAACATGGGTAAGCGTGCCGGGGCGGAGATTGTGCAGGTCTACGTGTCGTTGCCGGCCAGCGCTGGTGAACCACCTAAGCGCCTCGTAGCTTGGGACAAAATTCAGTTGGCGCCTGGCGAGACCAAGGCCGTCAGCCTGAGGCTCGATCCCCACTACTTGTCCATTTTTAACGTCGACAAGGACGACTGGGAGCTGGTTCCTGGCGAATACAGAGTTTACGTGGGCGGGTCCTCGCGGAGCACGCCCCTCACCGGGACAGTGCGCATAGGCAGCAATTGAAGAACCCAATCCTGAACCCCGTGTCATTCCGAGCGTAGCGAGGAATCTCGCCGTGATTTGAGGATGACAAACCAGAGCGAGATTCCTCGCTACGCTCGGAATGACACGGGGCTAGCGGCGATTTTATATCGCCATACCCCAATGGTTTGCACCTGGCGACGTGAAGTCGCCGCTACACGATTGAAATTATAAAGGAGGCAAGTAACATGGCAGCGAAAACGACAAAACCCGTGGCGCGACCCAAGCGTACAAAAGCTGAGATAGAAGAGGAGTTTTCCGAGATCCGTGAAGAGGCCGCGGCGACAAGGGAAACGACCGACAAGAAAACAGAGGAAACCTCAAAGCTGCGCGAAACGGAAATCCGTCAAGCGGTTGAAGGGATTTCTGTGGAGGATGTTGTAAAGGGAATATCCGCTCTGGGCCTTGATCTATCGAAGGCGCTCGCGGGCCTCTCGGAGAAACTTGTCCAGGAAGTGAATCGCCTCTCCTCCGCTCGTGAAGCGGTGGAATTGGAGAGGAAAGAAATCGACAGACTTCACAAGATCGATGTCGCTTGTACGGCGCTCGATCAACTCGTCCAGGACTATACGCACAAGAAAGAGGAGCTCGAATCCGAAATCGCCGCCCAGCACGCGGCGTGGGATGAGGAGCTAAAACGAACCGAGCGCGAGCGGAAGGAACAGGACGAGAACCTCAGGAAGCAGCGGCAGCGTGAAATTGACGAGTACGAATACAAGAAGGCGCTCGAGCGCAAAAAGGCCCAGGACAAGTACGAAGAAGAGATGAAACTTCTGGAAAAGCAGAACCGGGAGAAGCAGGAAGCGCTCGAAAAAAGCTGGCAGCAGCGCGAGGCGGTCTTGAAAGAGCGGGAGGAGGAAGTTGCTCGTCTCAAGAGCGAATCAGAGGGTTTTCCCGGCCGACTCGAAAAGGCCTGCGCACAGGCGGCAGCGGAGGCTACACGAGCCACAGCGCAAAAGTTTGAGCAGCAGATTCTCCTATTGAAGAAAGAGAGTGAGGCCGAAAAGCGGCTGGCCGAGCTTCAGATCAAGACGCTGGAAGATACCCTCGCGCGGCAGTCGGCACAGATGGCGGCGCTCCAGAAGCAGCTTGATGAAGCGAAGCAGCAAGTGCAGGAAATCGCGGTGAAGGCCATCGAGGGAGCGTCCGGGGCCAGGGCGCTCTCCCATATCAATCAGATCGCCATGGAGCAAGCCAAGCACCGCGACCAGGGGTAGAGGATGTGGAGGAAGCGCAAGGCCGTGAGGGGAGTCTTGCGCTACCTCGAGTTAAGCCAGCTCAACATGGCGTCAGACTGCGCCGTGGGGATGCCTTCCGCCCAGAGGCACGCGTCGCCTTTGCGGAGAAGGATGACCCGCCCGTTGGCTGCCGTGCCGATGAAGAGGTCTGTGGTGGAGCGCTTGTCGGGCGCGAGTTCGGGGTACTTGCGAACGAGAATGGAATGGTAATCGCGGAAGAAGGCAAGAGCCACCTCAGCACTCGACCAGCGAATTTGCGCAACCAGAGTGTATTCCTTACCTTCGCGTGTGAGTCCTGGACTCGGCCCGGCGGCAGCCCTTTCGTAGAGCAAATAGCGGTCTGCCAGCCAGCCCGTGGCCACCGACTTCGCCTCGTCCTCGGAAATCAGTTGGCCCAGCACCGCGTAGTAGCCCAGCTCACCCATGATGTTTTCCGCCAGAAAATTCAGCCCCGGTATTCCTGCGAGAGGCGCCGGATGGGGTAAGGAGACCTTCGGCAGTGGTTGCTTTTCAAAGTATGCCTGCGGCTCGAAAATTTCCTTGGTGGTATTGGGCGGATCGTTGAATAGCGAGTTCAGCCTTTTCCAACCGCCCGCCTGGAGCCCACGTTGCATGAAGCCCATGCCCTCGATATATGGAAAGAGGGCCTGGAGGCGAAAGAAGAAAGGCGCTCGGTTGAAGGCGGGGAACTCTTCGTATTGCTGGTGGATGACCTGCGCCATCAGCGGTTCGAGCGCGGGCATATCCTCCAATTTCATCGGCGCAATCAGTTGCTGAATCATGGCGGCGGTGGCGTGACCTTCCACCATGGCCTGACGGGCGCTCGAAGCATCATCATCCGGGCGGACGGCCTTAAGGAATCTCTCGAGGTCAAAGTTCTGGTCCTGAAGGGCGTGGGTCAGCTCGTGAGCCAATACGAGGCGCTGCATGTCCGGCTCGACCCAGTCGGCGATAAACATGGTCTTGCGGTGCGGATCGTAAAACCCGGCAGCCTGTTCGGTGTAGAAGCTGATGAGGAACTTCTCGAGATTGAAGTCCGGCGAGACAAGGCCGAAAGCCCGAAGCGTCGCTTCCTGGATGTGGATCTCCTGCGGCGTCATTTCCACGCGAAGGTTCTCCGCAAGGTACTTCTCGACTTCCGCCCGGCTGATGATCTGCTTCTTCAGCGGCGACTTGATCGGGAGGCCGGTAAGTTCGCTCATCTGCTGAAGTACTGTTTCGGCCTGCCCGAGCAGATCCTGAGAGGCAGATTGGGGCGCGGCAGAAATGTGGACCAGCGGAAACAGCAAGAGGAAAACTGCCACCAGGCTGAGCGAGAGTCTTTGAAGGGCACGAAAGTTTTTCACAGTTCACGACCTTTGACGAGTGACGAGCAGCTCCAAACGAACAGATTGACCCGCTTCATACAGCAGACTATCATGAAACTTGCGCGAGCAGGCCGGGTGATCGCTGCCCCGCCTTAGCGGCCGCTTCGGCGGCCAAGCAGGGGCGGGGGAGAGGAAAGTCCGAACTCCGCAGGGCAGTGTGCTCGCTAACGGCGAGGGTTGGAGGTGGATGTCCCACAGTGGGGGACCGTACGCCTCCAGCACGGAAAGTGCCACAGAAAATATACCGCCTCGTTCCCGCCTGCTGTTGCAGGCTTGGGACGAGGTAAGGGTGAAAAGGTGCGGTCCCGATAAATCGGGAATTAAAGTAAGAGCGCACCGCTCCGGTAGTGATACCGGGGGCATGGTAAACCCCACACGGAGCAAGACCAAATAGGGGAGGAGGAGCTGCCCGCTCCGTTACAACTCCCGGGTAGGTCGCTTGACCCCGCCAGTAATGCCGGGGCTAGATGAATGATCGCCGTCCCGCCTCCGCGGGAAACAGAATTCGGCTTACAGGTTTGCTCGCGGTAAGTACAGTCGAAAATCGAGGGTCCAAAGTCCAAGATTGAAGGTCAAGGCCCGGCGGCCATGGTGGTGGGTCAATTTGATGCTGTAGCGGCGAGTTTACCTCGCCAAATGGCGGCGTAAAGCCGCCTCTACATCAAATTGACCCACTCCCCGGCCATGGTGTCACAGCCTTCCGGGCAGGGCCTGAGCCTTGGGTCGTCACACGCATGGGGTTGTTTGGTTCAAAGACGAAGAAGCTCAAGCCTGCAAAGAGCCTTACGGGCACTGTTCAGTTTCCCGGTGATAAGTCCATCTCCCACCGCTATGCCATGCTGGGGGCGATTGCCGAGGGAGCGAGCGAGATTCACTTCTTCTCCACGAGCGCCGATTGTCAATCCACGCTTTCCTGTCTGAAGCAGCTTGGGGTGAAGATCGAGCGCAAGGACAATGTGGTGACGATTGAGGGCGCCGGTCTGGGCGGACTGCGGCCCGCCCACGAGCCTCTGGACGCCGGCAACTCAGGTTCGACGATGCGGATGCTGGCAGGCATTCTGGCCGGCCAACCGTTTCGTTCCGTGATGGTCGGCGATGCTTCGCTCTCCCGGCGGCCCATGAAGCGCGTCGCCGACCCGCTTTCGCGCATGGGAGCGCGGATCAAGTCCCAGCAAGGTGGGCTGCCGCCCCTTGAAATCGAAGGCGGCGCGCTCCAGCCCATTCGTTACGAAATGCCGGTTGCAAGCGCGCAAGTGAAGTCGGCCGTTCTCCTGGCGGGACTGTTCGCGGAGGGTGAGACCGAAGTAATCGAACAGGTTCAGACACGGGACCATACGGAGATCGCGCTGGAACAAATGGGGGCCGACATCGGACGGCATCAGCGGACCATTGCCGTGCGCGGCAGAGCGCACCTGGAAGGCAAGAAGCTCTATGTGCCGGGTGATTTTTCTTCGGCGGCGTTTTTCATCGTGGCGGGACTGGTCACGCCGCACTCAAACCTGATGCTTCATAACGTGGGCTTGAACCCGACACGCACGGGCATTCTCGATGTCCTTGTACCCATGGGCGGGCGGGTAAAGGTGGTCAACCTGGAGATGATGAACGGCGAACTGATCGGGGACCTCCACGTGGAGGCCAGCCAGTTGCGAGGGGGCGAAATCCCGGAGAGCGCGGTTCCCGGCCTCATTGATGAATTGCCCGTCCTGGCAGTCCTGGGGACACAGACGGAACAAGGATTGACTTTCCGAGGGGCCGCGGAGTTGCGCGTGAAGGAAAGTGACCGCCTTGCGGCCGTGGCAGAGAATTTGAGGCGGATGGGCGCCGAAGTGGAGGAATTCCCGGATGGCCTACGCGTTGCCGGGCGACAAACCCTGCATGGCGCCGAGATTGATCCCCATGACGACCATCGGATTGCCATGGCTTTTGCTGTGGCGGGACTGGTCGCGCAAGGGAACACGGCCATCAGGAAGTGCGGTTGCGTTGATATTTCCTTCCCTGATTTCTTTGATACGCTAGCGAGGGTGGCGGAGTGAACGAGCCTGGGAGGTCGCCCCACTCGCAATGATACGCCGGGCGGCTTTTTCAGTATCCTGTCAAGAAATCCCCTGCCACGGTAGCGGGTCAGTTCGGCGTTGTAGCGGCGAGTTTACCTCGCCACGCAGCGGCGCAAAGCCGACTGTCACATAGCAGACCCAAGCAGCAGCAATAACCCGAAAATCAGAGCTACGCTAGCCCAGATACTCCCTACAAGTGCACATAATAATGCTACCGCAAGCCCGCCGCTTTGGAAGCATCGAGGAAATCTTCAAACCTCGTCCTCTCGAGGCGCCCGAACCGCTCAACCAGTCGCGCCAAGGGGACACAACTCACGGTACGGCCCGTTGCACCAGCCAAGGGACGGCGATGCGTAGGCGCGCTCCATGCTCGCTTCTCTTCCCCAGCGGGGGAACGCGGTGGGGCTGGGGGCGTCGGTGGGTGGGGTCCCATGCGCAGCAACCGGACGGTCCCGTATTCCGTATCGAGCCGGATCGGAGGCCCGCCTTTGCCCACGGTTCCGCTGATGGTCGGGTTGTCGCCTTCCTTCACGACCTTCAGACCAGGCCCGGAAAAATCGCTTTCCACTTCACCGTGACGGGAGGCCGCGTCGATCTGGAAACTGCTTGAGGCGGGGAGGCTCAGTTCGATCTGGCCCTTTTTCAGGTCGACCTGGATGGGATGGGTTGGAGGAGTAGAGGTCCGCAGTTCCACGTCCCCGTTCGTATCCGTGATTTTCACGCTGTGCTTGAAGTCAGTAAGGGTGATGTCCTTTTGACGAGTCGAGATTTCGAATGGGCCGTCGATGCCGTTCAATTCGAGCGAACCGACTTCCATGTCGAGGCGGCCGGTGAGCTTCTGAGCTGTGATGTCGGTTCGCGAGGATTTGAAGTGCAGGGTCTGGCTGATGTCGCGGAATTGCATGTCTCCGCTGAACTCCCCGTTGACGCTTGCCGTGCCGGTGACGCCCGATATATCGACGTCACTTCCCCGCCCCTCGACTTCCACGCTTCCTTTCAGATCGCGGACTTCCGTCGTCCCGCTGCCCTTGGCCACACGTACGAGCCCTTCCACATCGGTAATGTGAGCATCCCCGTGGCGTGCAGTGACGGCTTGCTCGGCCTTTAATCCCTCCAGAATAACGTCTCCGTGTTCCGCCGTAACTTCCGTGCTGGTGGCGTAGGGAACGCGCAGGGTATAGTCCAGGCGCACGTTTTGCCCGCCGCCTGGAAGCGAATCAAGATTGGTTTGGACCAGGTATCGGCCTGCTTGTTCGACAATTTCAATTTTGACCTGGTCCGAGAGCTTCCGGGCGTCACCTTCATTGGGGGCCCAGATGGTCTTCTTCACCACCGCGTCAACCGTGGCTTGGCTGGCGGCATGCACCTCCACATCACCACGACGGTCCACGACCAGGAGGTGAGGCTGGGGATGGGCTTGGAGAGAGAAAGTCTGCGTGTAGGTATAGGAGTTCATGAACAGGCCTGCAAAGCCCTCATTGTTCATATCCACGCCCATTGAGGCCGGCCACTGCTGCCACGGCCTCAAAACGATCTTCGAGATCAAGGTTCCCATAACCAGTATCAAGACCAGCAAGACGACCTCGCTGGCCGTGAAGAGCGGTGGCGGCACGGTCTGGGGATGGGCTAGGGCCTGAATGTAATCGACGAGCTTTGAAAGGCCCCAAAAGATGATGAGGATCGGCCAGAACTTGGCGATGACCTGCCAGGGATGAATCGAAGAGTCGAAGTTCTGCCAGAGGAAGATGGCACCCACCGCAATCAGCGTGAGCGCCCAGAAAATTGATCCCCGACGATAACCGTAAATGCTCATGGTGTCCTGCCTTTTTACCGCCTACGATCTGCTAACGACTGCTTACCGCCTAGCGGTTTCTGTTGACTGCCTTTTACTTTCGCAGAGCCGCCCCGACAGGTCGGGGCGCTCCGCTTGCTGACCGCCTTCCGCTTTCCGCGCCCCTACACTCGTGGTCCTTGCGGGGGGCGCGGCGGCATTGCCGAATCGATGAGTTTCAGAACGCCGATGACGATCAATAAAATGGGCCAAGTCCTGCTAATGCCCCACCCTGGAACGAACTCTTCCATCAGGAAAATGACTCCAATCGTGATAAGAATGACCGGACCAGCCAAACTGGGCCTGCTTGAAATCGACGTGCTTGGTGGGTAACCCATAGTCTATTGTGGTTCTCCCTTCTGGCTTGCAACTCACCAGCCCTTTCCTCAGCCCATCCGTCTACCGCCCTTGCTTCACCTCTTCCAACTCCAGTTCCAGCTCGCGCATCTTGCGCTGGTGCTCCATCTCCTCCAAGCGCAACCGCTGGTGAGCCTCAATCTCCATGTCGCGAATCTTCACCAGTTGGGTTATGGCGACGATCACGACCACCACCGCGAAGCTTGCCAGGGGGATGATCAATGGCGAATTCATGGTCCTTTTACCTCCGCAGCCTCTCCATGAAGGCTCACAATTCTGAATCCCGCTTGCTAATCCCTCGCCATCGGACTGGCTTAGGCGATTCTTGCTGATCCGCCGGGACGGGGTTTCGCCCACTCCCGAGTCACGTCTCCTGACGCCCCGGATCGCCCTCGTCGAGGCTCAGGCCGCCTTATCAGCAGCGCGGCGGTTCTTCTCTTTTTCCAGCTCCAACTCCAATTCCCTCATCTTGCGCTGATGCTCCATTTCGCGGATGCGCATGTCCTGGTGGAATTGCAGTTCCTTCTCACGCGCCTTGTACCAGAAGACAATCCCCACGATGGCCGCAACCATCACTAGGCCGCCGATGCGCGACGAGAACAACAAGAATGGAAACATAGTCGGCTTTCCTCCGCCTTGATGGCCTGATGTGTGGCAGCAACTGGATGCTGTCTCATGCGCTCTTGCTCGCCTTGGCCTTTTCCAATTCCAGCTTGGCCTTCTCGATTTCCATTTCTTTCATTTTCCGTTCGTGCTCCATCTCCCGAATTCGCAACTCCTGGTGGGCCTGGAGCTCACGCTCTCTCATTCTTCTCATCGAGATGATAGCTACGATAAAGATGACCATCAAGAACGCTCCGAGTGGGACGATGAAGGGGTTATTCAGCATGCCTTCCATGGAGATCCTCCGGGCTATTGGTTTGTCGTGCGCCGTGTCGAATCCTGGTAGGGCCGGGGCTTGCTCCGGCCTGGCCGTCCCGCCACGGCGGGGGGCGGCCCTACATTTTGGGACACTACCCGAATCCGGCCTGAGTTGTGTCCTCTGGCGAACTCAGGGTTAGTCCACTACAGTTCTCGTGGTCCCGACGCGCCACCGGGCCCTTGTCTTGCTATGCTGCGGGCGTCCGTCGAAGGAGGAGAGGGTGTATGCCCCCCACCCATGCGACGTTGCAGCAATATCACTCCGATCACGATTAGCAACACCGGCCAGTACCTGCCGATATGACGAAAAACCGGTATGCCAAGGTTATCAAGCAGGAACAGCGCCCCCAGGCCGATGAGCAACGCGGCGCCGATGGGGGCATTCATCTTCATGTCGCCAAGCCCAAACCATTCCGGCGTCCGCTGGCCCAGTTGCTTGGCTTTGGCGGTCTGATAGGAATCAATCACCATATAAAAGTAAAACGCTGCCGCACCCAGGCCGAAAATGGTGTCCATGGGGCCACCCACGCGATCACTCAGGGCGATGAGCGAGCCGAATATCAGCACCTGAACCATGGCCTTAACAATCTGGCCGTTATAGATGGCGCCCACGCCCGGGATGAAGCCTAGCCCCAGGGCGACGCCAGGGTTGGGGCCGGTTTGGGGACCGAACATAGGAGTTTGCAGGCGGGTCGCCAGACAAGTCTCGCAATAGAGCATTCCGTGCACGTCGCGCTTGCATTCAGTGCACAGGGCACGCCCGCACAGGCCGCAATAGGCGACGGAATCAACGTTGGGATGGTTGGCGCATTTCATGGGTTTTCGCTCCTTACTGCCTCGATGGTTAGGAGGTTCGGTACGATTTCATTCCGCAGAATCGCGGTGCGGTCGGCCACATCAACAACCCGGGCCTGATTTGTTGCCAGCGCGGGCATACTAAGCGGCGTGCTGTTCGTGGACCCCCCCGCGGGCGGTTCTTGCTTGGGCGCTTTCTGCGGCTCCTCCTCTGGGTGCGAGCGGAGTTGCCGAAGTCGAGACTCGATTTCGTAAACTACCTTCGCGTCGTAAATAAACTTCTCCACGCGAGCGGCGTTCAGGTACCAGGCACGCTTTCCTCTAAGGACCCAGGTGCGCGGGTTCAGGTCCGCGAAAGTCATGTGCCGCAGATTGATCCCGGCCGCGTTAACGATGATGGAAAACGAAAACACCGCCATCGCTAAACCATAAGCGAATCGGGGGTGAAGCACAGGCCGGAAAAAGGCCACCAGGCGCTCCACTAAGCCGGGCTTGCGCTCGCCCACCGTGGCCAGCATGATCTTGCGGACCAGCCAGGGAGCGGGTTCGAGCTCCGGGGCGGAATGGCAGAGTTCCATGGCCCGGCGCACGTCTCCCACCATTTCGATGCA
This sequence comes from Terriglobia bacterium, assembly GCA_049514855.1. GTDB lineage: Bacteria > Acidobacteriota > Terriglobia > UBA7540 > UBA7540 > CAVROP01. The sequence goes on along the minus strand of JBEKUR010000039.1, from coordinate 211 downwards.
GGAGGGGCAGACGCTCAAATGGGCTTCGACTTCCCTCTTCAGCCCCGGCTCGAGCAGCCCTTCCAGGTAATCGCTCGTCAGGTTTTCCAGTTCCAGGTGCGTCATGGCTCATTTCCCGCCTTTGCGGGGCCTCTCATTCCTTCCATACGTTTAAGGACCCGCCCCAGTTCCAATCTTCCGCGGTTAATTCTCGATTTCACGGTACCCTGGG
>JBEKUR010000038.1:0-35870 GCA_049514855.1 Terriglobia bacterium | reverse complement strand
GCCAGACGGCCCGCCCGGCGTGAAGGCCATCACCTCCCTGAGCAAAGCCAACCTCATCACGGTCAGTGGAGGAGATCGACTGAGCTTCGCCCAGTTGGCAAGCCGGGTTTTCACTTGCCTCAGCCTGCAAGATATCACCGCCCTCATGGTCACTCAATCCTCCGCAGAAAACGTGCTGTGCCTTGCCGTCCACGATGCGGAGTCGAAACGGGCGAAAGCCAAGCTCGAGAAAGCATTTGAGCTGGAGATAATTCACGACCGCTCAGCCACGATAGAGGTCATGCCTCACGTGGCCATTGTGGTGGCCATCGGCGAAAACATGAAAGGCACCCCAGGCGTCGCCGGGCGAGCCTTCGGAGCGCTGGGGCGGCGCGCGATTAACATTATCGCTATCGCCCAGGGGTCTTCCGAATTGAGCATCTCATTTGCCGTGAAGTCCTCTGACGTGAAGGAAGCCGTAAGAGCCATTCACGAAGAATTTAAGCTGTAGTAATGTCATCTGCCTACCTCCAATGCATTGAGGAAGCTTGCCGGCGCAAGCAAAACCCGAAGAAGGATGCGCACGCGTGTGCTTACTGTGGCGGGCTCCTGGAGGTGAGATATGAGTTTGAGGCCTTCGATCCCGAAGCCATTCGGCGGGCGTGGCATCAGCGGCGATTGAGTGGCGAACCCATCGACCGCAGCGGGGTGTGGCGATTTCGCGAGTTGATCCCCTTCATCGAGCCGGGCGACCGGATTATCTCGCTCTCGGAGGGCTCGACACCCTTAGTGGGAACCCGCCGCACAGGATGGTGGGCCGGCCCCGTCCATTTGACCATCAAGCATCAGGGCAACAATCCCACCGGGTCCTTTAAAGATCTGGGGATGACCGCCTGCATCACGCGGGCTGCCTCGCGTGGCATCCGCATGGTAGCCTGCGCTTCGACCGGCAATACGTCTTCCTCTATGGCAGCCTACGCGGCTCGCGCCGGCATGAAATCGTTGCTCTTTGTGCCTTACCGGCAAATCTCCGCTGCGAAGCTTGCCCAGGCTTTAGATTTCGGCTCGCTGGTGGTGGAGGTGGGCGATACTTTCGATGAGGCTTTCAGGCTGCTCCGTGAGATTGCAGCGGAATGGGGTCTTTACTTAGTGAACTCCGTGAACCCGTTCCGCATCGAGGGACAGAAAACCATCGTGGCGGAGATGCTTGAACAACGGGCCTGGCGACCGCCCGACTACCTTGTGGTGCCGGGTGGGAATCTCGGCAATTGCTCCGCCATCGGCAAGGGACTGCGCGAGTTGAAAGAGCTTGGATTCATCGAAAAGGTGCCGCAGGTTGTGGTCGTGCAGGCCGCGGGGTCCAGTCCGTTCCATCAAATGGTGGCGGGCGGCTTGAACGAACTGACCCCCGTCGATAAACCCGACACCGAAGCCACCGCTATTCGCATTGGCTATCCCGCCAATTGGAAGAAGGCCCAACGAGTCCTGGAGTGGTGCGGGGGGTTCACGGAGTCCGTCACCGACAAGGAAATCTTTGAGGCCAAGGCCGTGCTGGCCGAAGACGGCGTAGGATGTGAGCCTGCCTCCGCAGCGACTATCGCCGGGGTTCGAAAGTTAGTGCGTGCCGGAAAAATTCCCTGGCACGCGGACATTGTCTGCGTTCTCACGGGCAACCAACTGAAGGATACCGAGTACATCATGCGCCACCGCTCGGAAGTTCAGGAAAGCCGCCAGCGACTTCGCGTCGAGCCGAGCCTTGAGGCTCTGCGGAAGGCCCTGGAACAAGCACTCGGCGACGCGGCTTGAACAAGTCAAGAGTCGACAGTCGACGGTCGAAAGTTCTTAACTCTTCGACTCTAGACTCTCGACTTCTCGACTTATTACGTATTCTGGCTTTCCACGAGTTGTCGCGCCCGCTCGCCGGCGCGCACCACGGCTTTAATCAAAGTAACGCGCAGGCCGCCTTCCTCGAGTTCCAGGAGACCGTCGATGGTGCAGCCGGCCGGCGTGGTCACCATGTCCTTTAACTTGGCGGGATGCTCGCCGGTGTGTAGCACCATGGCGGAAGCACCCAGCAAGGTTTGGGCGGAGAGTTCGGTGGAAAGGTCGCGCGGCAGCCCCATTTTCACCCCCGCCTCGGCCAGTGACTCGATAATCACATAAACGTAGGCAGGGCCGGAGGCCGAAAGACCCGTGATGGCATCCATGTGTTTTTCATCCACGACCACACTTCGGCCCATGGAACTGAAGATCTCTCGCGCCAGGCGCATGTCATCTTCGGTGGCGTGCTGCCCTGCCGCAAGGGCCGTCATACCCTGGCGGATAAGGCACGGTGTGTTGGGCATGGCGCGGACCACGCGCACCGGCCGTCCGATTTCACGCTCGATCAAGGACGTTGTCACCGAGGCCGCAGAGGAAATGATGACGGCGTCTTTTCTCAGCTTCTTCTTGACTTCGTGCAGAAAGCCCTTCACCTGTTGGGGCTTCAAGCAGATCAGCACCAGGTCGGCTCCGGAGACCGCCTGAACGTTGTTGGTATGCGCTTTGATGCCATATTTTTCTGTCAGGTAGTCGGCGCGCGGTTGGTGAGCTACAGTAGCCTCCACGCGCCCAACGGGAACAAGCTGCGAGCCCAAAATTCCCGAGAGCAGTCCCTCACCGAGTTTCCCGGCGCCGATGAGCGCGAGTTTCCTGACACGGGAGTGGGGATCCTTCACTGCTTGAGCACTCGTCTGCGAAACGTCTGTTCCTGGCCTCATGTCTCTCCTTGGATGCCCACGAACGGAGTGGCGGCATTTCTCCTGATTATAATTGCGGGTAGCCCGGGTAAGTGAGACCGCTTGCCGAGCTATCGTCGTGCCTCGGCTTGAGCGGCGGTGGCTTCCTCCTTGGAGCCCTGAATCCAGGGCATCATTTTCCGCAACTCACTCCCGACCTTTTCAATCAGGTGCTCTGCTGCCTGGGCGCGCATTTCGAGGAACTTCTTCCGGCCCTGAGCGTTCTCTTCCATCCATTCATTCGCGAACCGGCCATTCTGAACCTCGGCGAGGATCTTCTTCATGGTTTCGCGGACGTGCGCATCAATCACCATCGGCCCGCGGGTGTAGTCGCCGTATTCAGCCGTGTCGCTCACCGAGTAGCGCATATACTTGATCCCGCCCTGATAAATCAGGTCCACGATCAGCTTCAATTCGTGCAGGCACTCGAAATAAGCGATCTCCGGCTGATAGCCCGCCTGGACCAGGGTTTCAAATCCCGCCGTGATCAATGCTGACACGCCACCGCACAATACGGTTTGCTCGCCAAACAAGTCTGTTTCGGTTTCTTCCTTGAAGGTGGTGCGGATGACACCCGCTTTAAGGCTCCCAAGACCTTTGGCGTAGGCCAGCGCGGTCTCGACGGCGTGGCCGGAGGCGTCCTGTGCGACGGCAAGCAAGGCCGGGACGCCGATGCCTTCCTGGAAAAGCTCGCGCAACCGGTGACCGGGGCACTTGGGCGCGATCATGATGACGTCCACCGTAGGGGGCGGAACGATAAACTTGAAGTGAATGCTGAAGCCGTGGGCAAACAACAAGGTCTTCCCGTTCCCAAGATGGGGCTCGATCTGTTCCTTGTAAACTTTGGGCTGCACATGGTCAGGGATGAGCACGGCGATAAGGTCGCCGCGCCGGGAAGCTTCCGCTGCATCAACGACCTCGAAGCCAGCCTCCTTCGCCTTGGCCTGGGGGGTAGAGGGGCGGACCTCACCCACGATCACCTTCATCCCGCTGTCGCGCAGATTGAGCGCGTGCGCGTGCCCCTGGCTCCCGTAGCCGATGACAGCGACGGTCTTGCCCGCCAAGTGTTTCAAATCTCCATCATTCTCGTAATAGACTTTGGCCATTTCGTTTCCCCGTGAAAATGAAATACCCACTTCCGGTGTCATTCCGAGCGCAGCGAGGAATCTCGCTGTGCTTCTTTCTCTTAACCCTCGAAGCAGAGCGAGATTCCTCGCTGCGCTCGGAATGACAAACCGGAAGGGATCAATGCAGAATACCAGTTCTCCACCCTGTCGTCATGTGCTGTATTACACTGGATCGTGGCGAAAGGGAAAATCAAGCCTGAACTGCAGCAAGCTCCGGGTGCGTGGCGCCGCGTGTTGTCTTGACACAAGCGAAGGGAAGAAACGCCGGGTCTCGAGCGCCTGCCGAAGCAGGGTTCCGCCGTTTCTCCACCGGAATCTCCAGCAAATACTTCCCGTGGCTGGCAAAAATCAGCTTCGATTCTGGAAATGCTTTCAGCACTTGAGTGACGCTGGAATTGTCCGCTTCCGAATCGATAAACACGAAGGAAGCATTCGGAAAGGATTCATGGCGGTAGCATGTGACGTGCTGCACTCCCTCGGTCCGCCGCAAGAAATTGAAGAGGTAGTCCATATCGGCTTCCGCTGAATCTACGACGCCCATCAGGGAGAACCCCGCCGGCCGGGCCGTCATCGCCAGCGTGGTGATCTTCAGGCTCTTTCGCCGCAAAATGTTCATCAGGCGGCAGATTGATATCATGTCGTTATTCATTTCAAGAGTCAGTAACCACTGCATAACCTGCTCCTGTCAGGACGCTAAACCGCCCACAGATCGTCGAGCGCTTCCTCTTCCACCAGGACGCGCGGAGGCTCCACCACCATTTCCGCCAGGGATGCTCCCGGGGGCACGATCGGATAAACGTTCTCTGCCGGATCAACCCAGAAGTCGATCAGGCGCGGCTCGCGATCGCTCAAGAAATCCTGCACCGCATCCGCCACGTCGGTGCGGTGCTCGACCCGCGCGCCGCGAATTCCGTAAGCTTCGGCCAACTTCACGAAGTCGGGAGCGAAGTCCAAGTCAATGTCGCAGTAACGTTTCTCAAAAAAGATTTCCTGCCACTGGCGGACCATCCCCAGGGCACGATTATTGATGATGGCGATCTTGACCGGAACACGGTACTGCACAACGGTGGCGAGGTCGTTCAGGGTCATCTGGAATCCGCCGTCGCCCACGATGGCGATCACCTGTCGATCGGGAAATGCCATTTGCGCGCCCATGGCCGCCGGGAAGCCATAGCCCATCGACCCCAGCCCGCTGGAAGAGAGCCAAGCGCGCGGGCGCGTGAAATTCCAGAATTGGGCGCCCCACATCTGGTGCTGGCCCACGTCCACCGCGACGATGGCATCCTCGCTGGCATATTGCGAGAGCGTCTCGATCACGAATTGAGGTTTGACGTTGTTGGCGTACTTATCGTAGGTCAGCGGGTGCTCGGAACGCCAGGCTTCAATTCGCTGCAGCCACTGCTGCCTTTCAGTCGGGGGTGTTGCGTTCCTGCGCTGCAAGGCGGCAAGGAGCGCGCGCAATGTCTCCTTGGCGTCGCCGACCAGAGCCAAATCAACCCGCACGTTCTTGTTGACCTCGGACGGGTCTACATCCAGGTGGATCTTCTTGGCGTTGGGCGCAAAACCGTCCAGGCGGCACGTGACACGGTCGTCAAACCGTGCGCCGACAGCTATGAGCAAGTCGCACTGGCAGATTGCCATGTTGGTGGCATAAGCGCCGTGCATCCCCAACATGCCCAGCGAAAGTGGGTGACGCGAGGGAAAGCACCCCAGACCCATCAGCGTGCTGGTGAGTGGAATATGTGTCAAATCGGCAAGCTCGCGCAATTCATCGGAAGCGTTTGCCGTGATCACACCACCACCCGCATAAAGCACCGCCTTTCTGCTTTCCAGGATCATATCGGCGGCGCGCTCGACGTCATCGTCCGTCCACTCGCGCGCGCGCTCTGGAAGTTCGGGGCCGGCGGTGGGGGGGTAGCTGGGCTCGGCATTTTCCATGAGCACGCTCTTGGGGAGATCAACCAACACCGGTCCCGGACGTCCCGATACAGCGGCTTTGAAGGCTTTCTGAATCACGGAAGGGACCTCGGCCGCGGACCGAACCAGGAACGATTGCTTAGTGCTGGCAAGGCTGATGCCGATCGTATCGGCCTCCTGGAAGGCGTCCTTGCCGACCAGCGACAACGGCACCTGGCCAGTCAACGCCACCACCGGAATGGAATCCATCATCGCGGATGTCAGGCCCGTGATCAGATTCGTGGCGCCAGGCCCGGACGTGCCAAGACAGACGCCGGGCTTGCCGGTCACACGCGCGTAGCCGTCCGCAGCAAAGGCCGCAGCCTGCTCGTGGCGGACCAAGAGGTGACGAATGCCCGCGCTGTAAAGGGCGTCGTAAAGAGGTAACACCGCGCCGCCGGGGAGGCCGAAAAACACCTCCACCTTCTGACGGCTGAGGCTTTCCAGTAAGAGTTCCGAACCCGAGTAAAGTCTTGGCATCTTGTCTCCCGCTCCGACAGCGGCGGGGCGTCCACTACCGACCAGTCGGTAGGTAGATTACCATCCCCACTTGCCGCCGTCAACCTTTATTTCGGCTAATCTTTAAGCCGTGGTGAGGTTTGGTCTTTCTGTGGGTCCGCCGCTCAGCAATTAGGCTGGCGGCATAGTAATGACGCTGAGTTTCTCTGTGGGTCCGCCGCTCAGCACTTTGGCCGGCGGCGCCGTAAGGATGAGACGGATGACGTTCCTGTTTAAGAGCGAACCATTCATTGTCTTGGTCCCCCCTCCGACCGAGAACCCGCGGTCTCTTGGGGGCCACCACGAGAAGCGCAACGGCCGCTTCCTTCGACTGAGAATAACCGAGGCGCTTGATCGTGTGCAATTTGATTTACTTATTATTGCCATAAGATTTATCTATTCAACTTTTCTGTGGCCATTCCAGTTCGGCGAGGGTGGACAGGCAGAATCGCGCCTTATGCATTCTCCCACCATGTCGGCTTCAAAGCCGCACAACAGCTTGTTTTTTGGCCGCTTTCTTGGCTTCGTTTGGCCTTTTTTGCGCTCAAAAACCAGTTCGTTTTTAGCGTTTTAAAAAGTTAAGTCCTTTATTTTCAATAGATCGCTAGGTTCGTTCCGTCAAAATAGTATCTTTTTTCCATTTCCTGCCGATTTCCCCCTTCGTCGGTCCAATTTCGAAGTCCTTTCTCCTGCACGCTTACCCGCGCTCTCTTGCGACAACTAAGATAGGCTAGCATATCTCGCTTCTCCTGTCAAGACCAAAGTGCAGGAGTGAAAAGGGCAGGCGTCAGGGGCCAAGTGGCAGGTTACATGCGCTGTGGGTCATGCGGCGCAAATGACGTCAGCGCAAGGGCACGAGCCGCGAAGTGGTTTGGGGACCGAGCGCGGACCACGCTCATCGTAACAACTCTTCCAGTCGCACCGCCTGGTCTGTCTTCTCGTCGCGGTACTTGATGATGACCGGAGTGTAGAGGGAAAGTCCCAGTTCTTTTCCATGTCCCTTAGTGATGGCGCGGGCGCCGGGGACGACCACCGCACCCGGAGGAATCATGAGCGGCTTTTCGCCTTCCCGGCGATAGACGGTGTCCCGCACCAAATCGTACACGGGGGTCGAGCCGGTCAAAATCGTCCCGGCGGCCAAAACGGTGCCCTTACCGACGATCGTCCCCTCGTAAACTCCGCAGTTGCCGCCCACCAGGACCTCGTCTTCCACGATCACGGGCATGGCTCCAATCGGCTCCAGCACGCCGCCAATCTGCGCCGCTGCGCTGAGGTGAACGCGTTTGCCCACCTGAGCGCACGAACCCACCAGCGCGTGGGAATCAATCAGGGCGCCATCGTCCACATAGGCTCCTACGTTCACATACATGGGCGGCATACACGTCACGTTCTTGCCGATGTAGCAGCCATCGCGAATGGACGAGCCGCCAGGAACAATGCGGATGTTCTGGTCGCGCGGAAGTTGCTTTAAGGGGAAAGTGTGCTTGTCACGGAATTGGTAGGGGAGCCCTTCGGGCTCCCGCCGCCTTTCGTCTGTGATGCCGGACAGCGGGAGCGCGGAGCGCTCCCCTACCTCAAGATGCATCTCCACCACGCGCCCGATGCGGAACCCCAGCAAAATTCCCTTCTTCACCCAGGTATTGACTTTCCAACCGGTCGGCGAAGCGGGATCAGGCTCCGCCGCGCGCACCCGGCCTTCATTCAGCGCCTGCTTGAATTCGTCGAAGGCGTGGAAGTATTCGTCGCCGTATTGGTCGGTTTGGCGGGCGTACAATTCCTCAATGGTGGTTTGAAGATTTGCCAATGTACTTGACACTCCTGAAGACCTACAGACCTCGCCTCGGCGCGTCACCACTCCTCACGGCCAATTGACAAGCTCTGAATTCGGGCAATCACCGGATCGAGTTCGGAACTCTCGCTCGCGTACACGGCGTCAAGCGCCTCTTTCACTCCCTTCGCCTGCTGCGTTTTCAGGTAGGCCTCGACTGCGCGAGCGTAGAAGCGGCTGCGCGAAACTTTCTCGCGCTTCGCCGCTCGCTCAGCGGCACGGAAAAGAGGATCGGGAATCGAGATCGCGGTTTTCACGCTGATAGCATAACCTTGGTATAACCGAGAAGCAAATTGCTTCCACCGGATGGAATAGCAGTTGTGCTCCCCTCATGCCCATCGCGGCCAACGCCGTGTTTCCCCGCCAGGTGGCCAAGTCTCACGCCACCGGTCCCCCGAAATAAGCCGCCAGAAGGGATTGGTTTCTCTACGCGATATGGTATAGGATGGCTGCCTGGAGCGGAGCATGTTGTACCACGGCCGAATCGAAATCGATCCCACCGTTTGCAGCGGGAAGCCCGTCATTCGTGGCACCCGCATCCTTGTCACATCAATTCTCAGCCAGCTTGCCGCGGGTGAGTCCTTCGACGCAGTTCGTAAGGATTTCCCCGGCCTCACCGACGATGACATCAAGGCTGCCATCGAGTTCGCAAAAGAATCCGTCGAGGCGACGGGACTTAGCGGTCTGCGCGACTGATGCGCCGGCTTTTCATTGATCAGAAAATCCCAACCCACATTCTGACGTCCAACCCTTTGGGGTCAGCCGTTGCTTTGCCGTGCTTGCGCGCCTGAAGATTGCATTTTTGTGGCGCCCGGCTAAACTTAAATGACATGCCAACTTCGGGCTTCGACAACATGCCGCAGAACTCCGTGGCTTCTCTATCTTGGGCCCATCCGCTCGTTCAGGAATGGTTCGCAGGCAGGTTTGGCTCGGCAACTGAACCGCAGGAGCAGGGCTGGCCGCCTATTCTCGCAGGAAAATCCACGCTGATCTGCGCGCCCACCGGCAGCGGCAAAACGCTGGCCGCGTTTCTTGCCTGCATCGATCACCTGATTCGGAAGGCGCTGGGCGGCGGGCTCCAGGATCGCACGGAAGTCCTTTATGTTTCGCCCCTCAAGGCGTTGAGCAACGACATTCGCAGGAATTTGGAAATCCCGCTGAGTGAAATCACCGCGCTGGCGGGCCAGCGAGGGTTGTTGATGCCACCCATCCGCGCCGCAGTTCGCACCGGCGACACGTTGGCGCCAGAGCGCCGGGCGATGCTCAAGCGGCCACCGCACATACTCGTGACGACGCCGGAGTCTCTTTACATCCTGCTGACGGCGGAAAAGAGCCGCGCCATCTTGGGTGACGTTGAAACAGTGATCGTAGATGAAATACACGCCGTGGCGGACGACAAGCGCGGCGCGCATCTCGCGCTTTCACTCGAAAGGTTAGAAGCTCTGATAGCGCAGTCACGCCCGAACCGCCCACCGATGCGAATTGGACTTTCAGCCACCCAAAATCCCATCGAGCTGGTGGCCAAGTTCCTTGTCGGCAATGGCCGGGCCGAACCCGCCATCGTCAACATTGGGCACCGGCGCGCGCTCGACCTGGCGGTGGAAGTGCCGCGCAGCGAGCTTGGACCCATCGCTACCAACGAGATGTGGGAAGAGGTTTACGACCGGCTGGCGGAACTCGTGCTTCAACATCGCTCCACGCTGGTGTTTGTGAACACGCGCCGGCTGTCCGAACGGATATCACACCACCTCGCCCAACGGCTGGGAGCGGACGCCGTCGCAGCGCATCACGGCAGCCTCTCGCGTAAGGTGCGGCTAGATGTGGAAAGTAAGTTGAAGTCGGGGGACGTGCGAGTCCTGGTAGCCACTGCTTCCCTCGAGCTTGGCATCGACATCGGCACGGTGGATCTGGTTTGCCAGATCGGATCGCCCCATTCCATCGCGGTAGCCCTGCAACGGATCGGCCGGGCCGGCCACTGGCGCGGGGCAGTGCCTAAGGGCCGGCTTTTCGCCATGACGCGCGATGAGCTCATCGAATGCGCCGCGCTCATCCGAGCCCTCCGACAGGGTGAACTCGACCGGCTCGAGATTCCGGACTCGCCTTTGGACATCCTGGCTCAGCAAATCGTGGCGATGTGCGCGTGCGAAGAGTGGCACGAGGACGATCTGTTCCAGGTCGTGCGCCGGGCGTACCCGTACCGCGATTTGGCCCGCCAGGACTTTGACGCCGTGCTCGAAATCCTTTCCGAGGGAATCACGGCGCGCCGCGGCCGCTACGGGGCCTATCTGCATCGCGACCGCGTCCGACATCGCCTCCGAGGCCGGCGCGGCAGCCGCCTGGTGGCCATTACAAACGGCGGCGCTATTCCTGAGTCCGCGCTTTACACTGTCGTGGCACAGCCGGAAGGCGCCGTGGCTGGTACGGTGGCTGAAGACTTCGCAGCCGAGAGCATGCGCGGCGACGTTTTCCTGTTAGGGAACACCTCCTGGCGCATCACCCGGATCGAAGGTCGTTCAGGACGCGTGTTGGTGGAGGATGCTCACGGCGCGGCCCCCGACATTCCCTTCTGGCTTGGCGAGGCGCCGGCCCGCACGCCGGAACTCTCCGCCCGAGTTTCAGAGATACGCGAGAAGATCAGTGATCTAGCCGTAGCGCCGCACGTTGCGGCGGGCCCAACAGCCTGCGGAAAAACTCTTCCAAGCTGTCATTCTGAGCGAAGCGAAGAATCTCGCCCTGAGATTTTCAAGACAATGCGAGATTCCTCGTCGCCTGCGGCTCCTCGGAATGACAGGCTAGAGGGGTTTCCGCAAGCGGGCGGGACAGCGCTACACCCACGGAATGACGCCGCTATATCCTGGTTGAAAGAGCAATGCGGGCTGGATGATGCCGGCGCCGAGCAGGCGGTTGAATACATCCTCGCCGGGCGCGCCACGCTCGGCGCGGTCCCAACTCAAAACAGAATCGTTGCCGAGCGCTTTTTTGATGAGGCCGGTGGCATGCAACTTATCATCCACGCGCCGTTTGGTGGAAGAATCAACAAAGCGTGGGGACTGGCGCTTCGCAAGAGGTTCTACCGTTCATTCAATTTTGAATTGCAAGCCGCTGCCACCGAGGATGGCCTGAACATCTCGCTGGGTGAGCAGCACAGCTTTCCGCTCGCTGATGTCTTCCATTTTCTGGCGCCGGAATCCGCTGCGGCCGTCCTCGAGCAGGCCGCGCTGGTTTCGCCGATCTTCGCCACTCGCTGGCGTTGGGACGCCACACGCGCTCTGGCGCTGCCGCGTTTTCGCAACGGAAAAAAGATTCCACTTCAAATCCAGCGCATGCGCGCGGACGACCTGCTGGCGGCGGTCTTCCCGGACGCGGCGGCGTGCCAGGACAACCTCGGGGGCGACATTCACATTCCGGACCACCCCCTGATCCGCGAGGTGATGAAAGACGTGCTCACGCAAGCGCTGGACCTGGAAGGATTGAAGCGGGTGCTGCGCGGAATCAGGGATGGCAGTATTCGCTGCATCGCCGTGGACACGCCTGCTCCATCACGATTCTCTCACGAGATTCTGAACGCCAATCCGTACGCCTATCTCGACGATGCCCCGCTTGAAGAGCGCCGGGCGCGCGCCGTCTCTCTGCGCCGCGTTCTGCCGGAGACGGTGCTCTCGGAAATCGGCCGGCTTGATCCCGCCGCTATCGCGCAAGTCCGCGAAGAAGCCTGGCCGGATGTTCGCGACGCAGACGAATTGAGCGAAGCGCTCCAGGTATTTGTTGCCTTGCCCGAAAACTTCGTGCCGCCCGGAGGCTCGCCTGTGGCCGCACAGTGGGGCGATCTCTTTCGTCAACTTGTCGCCCAGAGGCGCGCCACTCGCGCGCTGCTGGGTGACGATATCGTGTGGGTTGCTGCGGAGAGAATCAAAACGTTCTCAATTCTCTTCCCTGGGGCAAGGTTCGAGACGCAACCCGCCGAAATCGGTGAGCCGGTTTTTGCAAGAGACGATGCCCTGCTTCAACTCGTTCGAGGTTGGATGGGGTACTCCGGACCAGTCGAGATTCCCTGGCTGGCGTGCATCGTGGGATTGCCGGCGGGGGATATCGAGGCTGCCATGCTTCGCCTCGAGGCCGAAGGTCGAGTGCTGCGAGGACAATTCACCGGCGCGGCCCCACCACCCCTTAATCCCCTCCTCTCTGAGGAGGGGACTGTCGAATGGTGCGATCGCCGGCTGCTGGCGCGCATTCATCGGCTCACGCTCGGCACGCTGCGCAAGGAGATTCAGCCTGTCACTCGAGCTCAGTTCATGCGCTGGCTGCTGCGCTGGCAACACGTCGCCCCAGGTACGCAAGTGGTTGGCGAACGGGGCGTGCTCGAAGTCATCCGGCAATTGCAGGGATTCGAAGCACCCGCCAATGCCTGGGAGCCGCACCTCCTGGCGCCTCGAGTGGCCGGCTATGATCCGCAACTACTCGATCAGCTTTGCCTGACGGGCACCGTGGGCTGGGGACGCTTGTCACCGCATCCGGCGACCCTGGAACCGGTCGCATCGGGTAGCGCGGCCGGTGACTCCCCTCCTCGGCGGAGGAGGGGGCCGGGGGGTGGTGGGGACGGAACCATGCACGCGTGTCAACCACCCCCTGGCCCCCTCCTTACCAAGGAGGGGAATGGAATCTTCGCTCGGAATGACACTCCCGCGATTGCCGCGCGTCGCGTCGTTCCCTCGAGCGTGGCTCCCATCACATTCTTCGTGCGGGAAGAATCAGATTGGATGATTCCGCGCCACCCCCCGCTCACGGTGGCGTCCCAAGCGCTGAGCCACGTCGCGCGGGAGGCGCTAGAATTCATCCGGCAGCGCGGCGCTTCGTTCTTCGCCGACATTGTACGCGGAACCGGCAAACTCAAATCCGAAGTCGAAACTGCGCTCTGGGAATTGGTGGCGGCGGGACTCTTCACCGCCGACGGGTTCGACAATTTGCGCGCCCTCATCGATCCCAAACGGCGGGCCGGGCAAGGCAGAGGGCGCCGCGCTCGCCCGCGACACAGCACGGGACGATGGTCACTGCTCTTTTCAGGCGAGGCGGCGGATCGCGCCAAGGCCGTCCAGGCGGTTTGCGGCGTGCTGCTGGAGCGTTACGGCGTGGTGTTTCGAGAATTGACCTGGCGCGAGGAGTTCCCGTTCAAATGGCGCGAACTGCTGATTACGTTCAGGCGCCTTGAGGATCGTGGCGAGGTGCGAGGTGGCCGCTTTGTGGACGGTTTCCTGGGCGAGCAATTCGCCTTGCCGGTGGCGCTCGAATCGCTGCGCGCCGCGCGTCACCTCGAGCCGACCGGCGAAACCATCACCCTCTCCGCCGCCGACCCATTGAATTTGGTCGGAATCATTGTACCAGGCGAGCGCGTGCCGGCGATTTCCGGCAAAACGATCACACTGAGAGATGGTGCGACGCCTGAACCTCATGGCCCTTCGTAGAGGCAGGCTTAATTCGGCGCCATCCTGAACGCATTGGGGAGGGTTTTAGGAAGGAATCAGGAATGCTATCCTGGCCTTCCCGGCCGCTACGGTCGGCGGTTGTTGAATCGGCGCAGGTGGAATGGCCTTGCAAAGAAGTTCCCGTTATGGGAACATAAGCGGAGGAGGACCGTGCACGTCATCAGTTATAGAGCGATCAGGGAATACAAAGAGGCACGGCCCGATGCCGGATCGGCGCTCGATAACTGGTATCGAGTGGCAAGCGCCTGCAAGTGGCAGAGCTTCGTTGAGGTGAGGCAAGTTTTTCGGAGTGCCGATTGGGTGAGTCCGTACATAGTGTTTAACATCGCGGGGAACAAATATCGGCTGATTGCCGAGATCAATTTTCGGAGCCAGACACTGTTCGTAAGGCACATTCTCACCCACCAGGAATACGCGGAAGGGAAGTGGAAAAAATTATGAGCACTCAAACCCTGAATCCGGTCGCTTATGGAAAGCTTTTGGCCAAGGTGCAGCCTCACGCGATCAAAGACGAAGCCGAGTACGACCGCCTGGTCGCCGAGGTTGGCCGACTGATGGATCGGGGGGAAGAAAACCTGAGACCGGAAGAAACATCACTCCTCGAAATGCTCTCGATTCTGATCGAGGAATACGACCGCGAACACTATCCGCTTTCGCCCATCCAGCCCGACCAGATGTTGGCGTTCCTCATGGAACAGCGCGGCCTTGAACCTCACGACCTCTGGCCGGTATTGGGATCCAAAAGCCGCGTCTCTGAGATCCTTAATGGGAAGCGTGAGATCAGCAAGGCCCAGGCAAGAAAGCTCGCGGAGTTCTTCCACATCTCCGTGGATCTTTTCATCTAGACCTTTCTCTCGGCACAGTGGCCACAAGCGGCGGCGGACAACTCGGCCATGTGAGTGCACAGTTTAGGTTCTCAGAAGGTCTGGGGCTCTTGGGTTGACGGCGCGCGGTTATAACGGAGGGAAAAGGTGAAAACACTTAATTTGTTCTTCGTGACCGTTCTGGTTGCGGCAGGGATGTTCGCTGGCGCCCCGAAGTTATCTTCCGTTCTTTTCGCAGGGCAGGGCTCTGGGGTGGCCGCAAGTGACCACAGTGCGCTGCTTGAGGCCTTTGCCGAAATCAATCCCATCGATGCTCACGTACACCTTTACAAGGACGACCCGGCGTTTGGCGCTCTGCTGCAGCGGCTGAAGTTGCGTATCCTTGACATCTGCCTGATTGACGATCGTGATCCTTACTTCCAGGCGATGGAGCCACAACGCGGCGACGTACGAAGGGTCGTTCACAGCACTTCGGGCCGCGCCGTTTTTTGCACGACTTTCAGCCCTTATGACTTCGAAGAGCCGGGATTCAGCGCAAGGGCAATCCGCCAACTCAACCAAGACTTCGCCGATGGGGCAGTAGCCGTAAAGATCTACAAGACCATTGGCATGGAAATAAGAACGAAAGCGGGCAAGTATCTGATGCCCGATGACCCTGCTTTCAAGCCCGTGTATAAGGATATAGCGGCGCACCACCGAACGGTTGTCGCTCACCTTGCGGAACCCGATTCGTGCTGGGAGCCGCCCAATCCCGCCAGCCCGGATTATGAATACTACGAGCAGCATCCCCAGGAATATGCCTACGCCCATCCCGAGTGGCCTTCCAAGGCCGCCATTCTCGCGGCGCGAGACCATGTGCTGGCTAAGTACCCCAAGCTGCGTGTAGTGGGTGCTCATCTGGGCAGTATGGAAGCGGACCTGAATGAGATGGCCCAGCGCTTTGACCGCTATCCCAATTTCGCGGTGGACACCGCCGCCCGCGTCCCCTACTTCATCCTTCAACCGCGCGAGCAGGTTCGGGCTTTCTTGATCAAGTATCAGGACCGCATTCTTTACGCAACCGACTTGGTCGTCATGCCGCAAGACAACACAGAGAAAGCTCTGCAGGAATGGACAAGTACCTACGAGCGAGATTGGAAGTTCTTTGCCACGGACCAGACCGTCGAGTACAAAGGACACAACGCCCGGGGGCTCCGGCTGCCGGAGTCAGTCCTGCGCAAGCTCTATCGCGACAACGCCATTCGTTGGATTCCAGGTATTGTGGGCGCGGTTCGCATATCGCACTAATTGGGGGCGTGGTGCGCTCGCCTCATCTGCTGCACCCAAAGAATAAGAAAACAGGTCTGTGTCACGTTGCTGCCTTCTGCCAACTGCCTACTGCTTTTCAATAGCCGCCCCGGTAAGTCGAGTCGCCAGGCTTGCTTCGCAACTTAAAGGAGGCTGGATACGTCCATGAGGCTGAGGCTTCCGAAATCGAAACATTTTGTGGAACTTTTGGCAGCTCGAAACGGAATACCTGATGAAAGCAGCGGACGATGGCCGGACTCACTGAGATTCGAGACGAGCAGTTGCTGAGGATGATGCAGGGTGGGGACGAAGACGCCTTTACAACGTTGTATCGGCGCCGTCAAGGAGGCATTTACCGCTTTGTGCTGGAGATGAGCGGCTCCGCCCCTCTCGCCGAGGACGTCACCCAGGAAGTGTTTATGGCGCTGATTCGAGACAGCCGAGGCTACGACCCCTCGCGCGGTTCGCTCGGCGCATATCTCCTGGGCATGGCGCGCCATCACGCGCTACGCTTTCTCAAGCGCGACCGGACGTATGTCTCGATCCTGCCGACGCGGGACGGGTCGAGGGATAGTGGAGATTTCACTCCCCTTTCTCCCGAGAACCCGCACTCCGAGATGAGCCGCCGGGAATCGATCCATTTGGTGCAACAAGCGATCTTGAGCCTGCCCGAGCACTACCGAGAAGCTGTGGTTCTGTGCGACTTGAATGAAACGAGCTACGAGGATGCTGCGTCGGTCTTGGGATGTTCAGTGGGTACGGTGCGCTCGCGTTTGCACCGCGGCCGCGCCTTGCTCATTCAGAAGCTCAGGGGTGGGGAGAAGGTCGAAGCCGGCAATAAGGCCATTGATCCAAGCAGGTGTCTGGCATGAACTGCAAAGATTTCGAAAGCATGATTCACGAGATTGTAAGCCGGCGAGCGGCTGACAAGACAAAGCAGCTCGAGGCTTTGGAGCACGCCGGCCATTGTCTATGGTGCGCCCTGCGCCTCGACGAAGAGACCAAGCTGACGGAAAGCCTGCAAGGGTTCGCGAGGACCCTTTATGTCCAGCGCGCGCCTGCCCGCGTGGAGGAAGCACTGGTCCAGGCTTTTCGCGAAAGAACTTTGGGGGCGGCCGCACCACGTTTTGTGCTCGCTGCGAAGCGACTCTGGCGCCGGCTGAGCTGGGGATTGGTATTTGCCGCCACAGTAGCCGCAGCGTGGTTAGTAGTTTTGCGGACGTCGAGCGTTCATCTACGCTCGAGCGCCCCCCCACGCCAGGTCGCGAGCAACCCGCCGCTGGCATCGTCCGAACCCTCACCGGCCAAACAAGAGCAGCCCTTCGTGCCTGGGCAAAGCGAACGGCAAGTGAAGGCCCAAAGCCAGGGGGTCCAATCGCAAGTCGCGGCCCGGTCGAGCGATGAGCCTGGGGCGCCACCTTCGAGGAACCGAAATCCCGGCGCTTCGGTTCTCGACCATCGCCAGCCAGATTCAGGAGCACAGGCTGCTTCTCAGGGGCGCGCGGAGAGAGCTGCGCTGGACGAATCTGCGAACGAGGTGACAACGGACTTCATTCCCCTTGGGACTTGCGACGACTCCGAATGCATGGATGAGGCAATGCTCGTCCGTGTGACACTCCCTGCCGACGCGCTGCTGGCGTTCGGGCTTCCGATGGACAACGATTATGCTACGGAAGAGCTTGTCCAGGCTGACGTCGCCCTGGGAAGCGATGGAGTTCCATTGGCAATACGGTTTGTGAATTAAACGGTAGGTAGTAGGTGGTATGTGGTAGGTGGGGAAAGAGCAGGCTACGACCTACTACCTACCGGACGAATCATGGAGGCGACGATGATAATGAATCAGAGGAACTTAAGAATTACGATGATTTGGGCGGTGGGCGTGTGCTGGATGTTTCTGGCTGCGGCCGTCTTGCCGAATGCCAGGGCACAAAATCCACCACCCCCCAATGGCAGGTTCGGAAGGGCGCGCTTTGCAGGTGCAAAGCCCTTCTCTGGAGGCAAAATCGTGACGGGTGCGCCTTACTCCGCGCAAGCGGTCACCGAGCACACCCAGAACCTGCCAGGTGGGAACACCATTCATACCACGACCACTGCGAACGTCTACCGCGATAGCCAGGGACGGACGCGGTGGGAGGGGGAAATCGGCGCAATCGGCCCCTGGGCAGCGCAAGGGACCCCTCGCAAGGTAATCTCCATTACCGATCCTGTCAGCGGATTCATCCACACCCTGAACCCCGATACGCAGGAAGCGCGCCAGATGCCGTTCCGAGCGCACGCGGGAGCTTGGAAGGGTGCTGAAACAGCACGGCAAAGGCCTGAGAACCCCAACATCAAAACCGAGTCGCTCGGCACGCAAGTGATCGGGGGAGTGACGGCGCAAGGGACACGCATCACGCGCACCATTCCCGCCGGGCAGGTCGGCAACCAGGCCCCCATCGTGAGTGTCACCGAGCGCTGGTACTCACCGGAACTTCAGACTGACGTGATGCGCAAGCAAGTCGATCCGCAGTTTGGCGAAATGACGTTCCAGTTGACGAACATCGTCCGCTCCGAGCCCGATGCGTCGCTCTTCCAGGTGCCGCCCAATTACGCGATCAAGAGTGGCAGGCCCTCCACTAACAACGGGCTGGCGGTAAAAACACCTAGCGAACAGTAAAGGCAAGTCGCCAGGTGCAAGCTTCGGCCTGCACCTGGCGCAGTGCGCGACAGCAGTTTTTCGCAAAGTGATCGCGGAATGAATCAATGATTCATAGAATCAATGGTCCAATTCCAAAGGGCCGCAGGTCCGGAGAGCGGAACCTGCACTACCTTGATCATTACGGCAGCAGCACGATATTCGAAGCGGGTTTGGCGGATGCTTCGGGAGCAAGCTGGGTCCGAATCAGGTCAAGGAAGGCTCGGCCCTTTGGACGGCCGTTCTCGCGCGTGGCGCCGAGTTGGGTGAGGAAGGTCAGCGCATCCCGGATTTCGCTGTCGCGTGTGGTGGCCAAACCAAGCCTTTGAGTTTCGGCTTCCTTGAATTCTTCCAGGGCCGCCTTGAGCACTTGGTAGAGTTCACGCCGGTAGAGAAAATCAGGAGGCCTTTCGTAGTAAAGGCCACTCGAAAGCGTACGGTAAGTCTCGGCCAGCGCCTGGAGCGCCGCAATCGCGTCCGTGTCTACCACCTGGCGATGGTCCCGAGCATATTCCCAGATGGAAGAGATCAACGCCGCCAGGAGCATGCTGTGGCTTTGGGCAAACTCCAATGGAATCCTGACATCAGGAAAGGGAACCTTTTCCCAATCGACCTGGCGGCGCCCCTCATCGTACTCGCGGCTGGCCACGAGGTGGGGACAGTCCGAGGGACAGTCGATGCTCACTTCGCGTTCGGTTCCACAACAAACCGAGCAGATGTTTTCTCCTCTTGCGGGGCAAAACCTCTTCACCTTGCGCTTACTACAAATAGGACAAGTCAATGAGCGCTCCCTGGGGCGTGCGCAACTGCCGCTGCGCCAAAACTCCTATTATGCCATAGTTCCCGCGGCCTCCTCGCCAGGGAGCACGCCACGCCTGGGCGCTCCCTCGGTGTTTTCGGAGATTACTCCTGTAAGACGGACCAAATTCCATAATCACACGGGCGCCACACGCCTCGCCCCGGTCGCATAACGGTAGCCAACCAACCATCTCGCTGGTACACTTGCTGGGATGGCTATCACCTTGGACAATTCGCGCACCGCAGACGTGATCGTTATCGGTGGTGGCTTGATCGGCTCTTCAATCGCACTGCGCTTGGCGCAAGCCAAGCTCCGGGTGTTGGTTCTCGAGCGCGGCGAGCCCGGGGCTGAAGCCAGCAGCGCGGCAGCGGGAATGATCGCTCCCCAGGGCGAAACCCCTGAACCCGACGCATTCTTCGCCTTGTGCGCCGCAAGCCATGCTCTGTATCCGGACTTCGTTTCGGAAATTGAGGAATTGAGCGGGCAGGAGGTAGGCTTTCGTCGCGAAGGTAGCCTGCTGGTCGCGGTTGAGGAAAAGCAGGTCGCAGAACTTGAAAAGCTCTTCTGGACCCAGACGCGCGCGGGCCTGCCCCTGGAAAGACTCACTTCGGCCGGCCTTGAGCACAAGATGCCGGGGCTTTCGAGTGAGATCCGGCTTGCCCTCGGCATTTCTGAGGACTACTGGGTGGACAACGAGAAGTTAACGCGGGCCGTGATCGCAGCCGCCCAACGCCTGGGCGTGAGATTCTACGCCCACTGCCCGGCGGAGGAAGTGAACGTCCGCGAGAACCGTGTGGAAGCAATTCACGCCAACTCCGGCCATGCCGGCGGCGAAACAACGCTCTTTTCAGCAGGGTGCTTCGTGCTTGCGGCGGGCTGCTGGTCGGGAGGACTTGCCGCCCAGGTCGGGCTTGCGCTCCCCATGCAACCTTGTCGCGGCCAAATGATGGAATTCGAATCGCCCCATGAACTCCCCTATGTGGTTCGTGCCGGAATCCACTACCTGGTGCCCCGCTCTCCCCGCCGGGTCGTGGTGGGCACCACGGTGGAATATGCCGGGTTCGAAAAAGCGGTCATGGCCGAGGGATTACAATCCATCCTCAACGGGGCAATGAGGTTCGCGCCTTTCCTGAAGGACTGCTCTTTCCGCCGTGCCTGGGCGGGGCTGCGGCCCGACACGGCAGATCATCTGCCGGTTCTGGGCTACAGCAAGCTGCAAAATCTTATCCTGGCCACTGGTCACTTTCGCCACGGCATCCTTTTGGCTCCCGTCACAGCTCAGCAAATCTCCGAGCTGGTTCTCGCCCGCTCCACCTCTCTCTCCCTCGAAGCCTATCGGCCAACCCGCTTTGCGTGATGGCAGGGAGATCCAGCGCCCAGGATGACGCAGCAAAAAAGCGAATCGGTCACCACACTGGCGCATGCCGCCGTGGAAGTCCTCAAGTACCCAAAAGTTTTGTGCAGTGGCAGAGAATCCTTTGAGAGTCACCCGGGGCACCCATGGTCGCGGTACTTCCGTACAATCGCGGGTCCGTTGACTTGCCCATGTCAATCCTCTAACATTCCCATAAGTGGATATGCAACCGACTCCTGACGAATCCGATATTCCCGGTGTGGTGGGGCGTCGCAGCGCCCGCCTTTCGATCATAGTTCCCGTAACAGTGCGCGGAACAGACGCGGCCGGGCAGGCCTTCAAAGAGAACACCTGGACGATCAGCGTTAACAAGCACGGTGGCAGGATCGCCACTTTCCATCAGCTAGCCGCCGACGACCAGATTGTTATCGAGAACCCACTGCTGGGCCAGACCGCCAAGGCCCGGGTCAACAGGGTTTGTGAGAAGCGCTTTGCTGAGGACCCCTACGAAGTCTGCGTTGAACTGCTGGAACCGCAGAACGTTTGGGGAGTCAAGCTCCCACCCGAGGATTGGCAGAAGGAGCGGCAGATCGTCCCGGGGGACCAGAAAAGCCCGACCCTGCAGGCCGCGCCGCAAGCTCCGAAGACGCCCGCGGCAACCGCTGAGAAAGGCGGGATGGTCGAAACGACGCATCTCGCGCCACGAGGATCGCTGGTTGAACTGAAAGAGCACACCGGAGGACTCAGTCAATTCAACATGGCTGTAAATGCTTTGTCTCGTTTCGCCGGGGAAGCCAACGCCCCGCCGGCTCAACCGGCATCGCATAGTCAGGACGCCATGGGAGTTCCGAAAGCGCCCGCTGGGCATCCGCAAGCCCCGGACCCGCTTGCCCTCAAGGCCCTGGAAGAAAGGATAAGCGAGGCACAGTCGCTCAGGCAGGAATTGAGCGTCCTTACGGATCGCGTGCAGTCGGCGCGGGTGGAAGTGGAGAATCTCCTCTTGAAAGCCCGCGAGGCGCGGCGCGACGGGACATTGGAAGCTGAACAAGTGGCAAAGAAAGTCGAAGAGGCGAGTGGCAAGCAGCTCCAATCTGTGCTCGCCAGGCTGGACCAGGAAGTAGAGCGAAGGCTTGGGTCAGCATCCACGCGTTTGGCCGGTGAAACGCAGCAGCGTTTGCAGGCTGAGGCCGCCAGCATGGTCGAAAATGTCGCCAAGGAAATGGGCGATCGTCTTTCACCGCTGGCGCAGGAGAGCCTCTCCAAGGCGGCCCTCGAGTTTCAAGCTCAGTGCAAACGCGCGGCGGAACAGGCCAAGGCTGAACTCGATGAATTGGTGAAGGACGCGACAGCCGTGGTGGATGTGCGCATCCGGAAAGTTATGGAGGACGTTTCACCCTCACTGAGCGCTCAAATCGAGCGATCGGCAGAGCAGGTTGCCCGCCAGCAGCTCGAAGAATTCAAGGAGCAAGTCGAGCGCGCGCGCAGGAGCAGCGAGGATTCCACCCAACACAACCTCGAAAGAATGCGACAGGAAACTCAGGCAGAGATTCTGAACGCCGCAATCCAGGCCAGGAAGATTTATAAGGAAGAATCCGGGACGGCAGCCAAGGCAATTTCCGTTTGCGTGGACTCAGCCGTGGATTCATTGAATCGCGCCGGCGACGAGGCCGTCTCGAAACTGCAGGCAGCCCACCAGACCCTTGAACTCAGTTTGAAGAAGGCGGCGGAAGAGTGCCCCCCACGGTTAGCCGACACATCCGCATCCGTGCTTGAGAAGTTTCGCGCCGAAACACAGGCGCTCACTGCCCAATTGCAATCCGAAGTGGAATCCACTGCCCGCGAGTTTTCGGAGAAAGCCAGCGGGGACATATCGGAAAAGCTCGAAGGTGCCGTCGAAGGGGCGCTGGAATTAGTGGCCAGAGACTTTAACAAACAAGCCGAAGATGCTCTGGAGCTGCTGAAAGAGGGACTCCGATCCGCTCAACAACAGTGCATTGATGAGACACAGAGGCAGTTGGCGGCGGCCCGCGAATCGACCTTGACTTCGCTGCAAAGTGAAGCCGGGGTGAACTTAGCGTCCTTCCGTGAGCGGCTGCACACAACGCTGCTGGAAATGCAGGCACAGCAAACCGAGGAGATGGAAAAGGAAATCCAAAACAGTTTGCAGGCTCTCCTGGAATCCCTGCGCACACAAATCCACTTGACAGCCAACGAATCCACCGCCCGGGTGATGGCCGAGGTCAGGAGCAGGGACGAGCAAGCCCTCCAGGAACTCCCGGACCGGCTCTCCAAAAGCGTTGGGATGGCCGCCCTCGTGACAAAAGAATGGGAGGAGCAAGCCAAGACGCACCTGGAAGAGCATTTGAGCCATGTGCTGGAGGTTTTCCAGAAGCAGCTCGAAGGATTGATCATGGCCGCGCAGGAGCGGCAGCGCAGTGACGCGGAATCCCTCAAAGGCTTGCTCCGGAGTCGTCTGCACCAGGCCGCTCGACTGTTTGAGGGTGTGGAAGCCGACGCTGGCCAATCCAAGGGGGTGGTCCGCGAGGAGTCCAGGAATTCCTCTTTTCAGTCTCTGCGGGCATCCGGAGACCCTCTCCGACCTGCCCTTGACCCCCTGGTAGAGAAACAGCAAAGGATTATCGAGGAAGCCCTTAGTGCCTTTCGCTCCAGACTGAGCCGGATTCTTGCGGATCACGCGCCCAAGGAAAAACAAGGACCCCCAGGCACACCTTAGCATTTCCTTTCGCCAATACGCTGACCTTTTCGCAGCCGGCGCAGTCTCTCCTCCAGCGTTGACGAAGGGCCCATCCCCGGGGGCAACCTCATGCTACTCGAAGGTATTCTCACCCGCTCAACACCCTGCCGTGATTTAGGGCTGTTTCCCGGCCCCGAGCACGGCGTGCTTCAAATCTCCAAGCTCACGACGGAATCGGACCTTTGCTGCCCGCCGTGGGATTCGATTGACCGAAGGAAAACATCCACCACCAGCGGATCGAATTGCGTGCCTCGGCAGCGCTGCAATTCCGCCAGGGCCTCTTCTACGCTGCGGGCCTTCCTATAGGGACGGCCGCAAACCATGGCGTCATAGGCATCGGCTACGGCGATGATGCGGGCGCCGAGAGGTATTTGCTCCCCTTTTAAGCTGTCCGGATAACCCTGCCCGTTGAAGGCCTCATGGTGGTGGAGCACGATGCATTCAATAGTTTTCACTTTCAAAGGTTCCAATATCTTCGCGCCCCAGGCCGCTTGGCTCTTTGCGATCTCGAACTCTTCCGCCGTCAGAAGCGTGGGCTTGTGGAGCACGTACTCAGGCACATGGAACTTGCCGATATCGTGAACGATGCCCGCCAGACGGATTTCTTCGATTTCTGCCTCGGATAATCCCGCCTGCGTGGCGATCTGGGCTGCCAGCTTGGAAACTCTCTGAGAATGGCCCTGCGTATAAGGGTCTCTGGCTTCAATCGCGAAAGCGAGAGCAGTGATCGTGTCCCAAAGCGGCTTCATCTGCTCGAACTTGTGCCGGTAGCGGCTGAGGGTGTCGGGGGCGGTGGAAAACATCCGTTTCACCGCCACCCCCAGATACGCTTCCAGAAGTCGCTGATCACCTTCCACATCCCCTGGCTTGGGGCTCAGTGAAGCCACCTTCACGCAGTCCCCGTTAAGGTGTTTGGCAAGATACATTCCGGAATCCGCAACCCTGAGAATCTCTCCTTGGGTTGGGCCGTGGTCCGGGAAGGTGGCGATGCCAAAACTGGCAGTCACCCCGTGGGCGCGCAGGAAGTGGTCCGCTTCTAGGGCGGCACGCAGCCTCTCTGCTAGAATTTCTGCTTGTTCCGTGTTGGTCTCAGGCATTAGTAGGGCGAACTCATCCCCCCCATACCTCGCCACCACATTGGATTGCCTTGCTCGGGCATCAAGCAGGACGGCCACAGCCGCCAGCACTTTATCGCCTTCCAAGTGGCCCCCGTGGTCATTGACCCGCTTAAAGCCGTCGAGGTCCATCATGATCACGGAGAACGGCCGGCCGGTGCGGATTGACCGGCGCCATTCCCCGTCCAGGGCCTCCATGAAGTAGCGATGGGTCTTGAGACCTGTCAGACCGTCGGTGATGGCTTGGTCCAGCGCCGACTGGTAGGCACGAGCATTGTGGAGAGCAATGGCAAGCTGGTCCGCCAGTGACTGCAAGGTCAGCACGTCCTGTTGAGAAAAGCTATGCTCCCGCAAGCTTTCCAAACTCAACACACCCAGCAGATCATCGCGATACCTCAAGGGAAGGCTGAGGGCAGACCGAACGCCCGGGTGTAACGCAACGTATCGAAGGTCGCGCAGCACTGAATTTGCCAGGACGGGCTCGCGGCTCGTGGCGGCGGTGCCGGAAAGCCCTTCGCCGTATCGGATTCGGCGGCCCAGAAGTTCCGCTCCGTAACCCGCCTGAGCCTCCACGATGAGCTCGTTCTTTTGAGGGTCCACCACTTCAATCCGCGCCAAGTCGCGATCGAAGGCGCTCCGGACCTCCCCACAAATACTGTCAAGAAGCTCATTCGGATTGAGGACCGAAGCTGCTTTCTGTGCCAATTCATTCAGGAGCGCCAGATGGCTTGAGCGTCGTCGCTCCTTTTGGAAAAGCCGGGCGTTCTCGATCGCACTCGCGACCTCGTCGGCAAGAACCTGCATCAGCGCAAACTGTTCCTGATTAATGGTGTTTTCGCGGTCGAAGTCCCCGGCTGCCAGCACACCCAAGGCGCCGTCCGAAAAATGGATGGGCACTCCGCACCAGGTGCGCAGCCGCCCATCCACAGATTTAATCCCCAGGCGGCGTGCGGCAGCCGGAAGCTCCTGGTTCAGCAGCAGCGGGCTGCGTCCCTGGCAGACGAACTCCGCCAGTCCATCAACCTCCGCGGCTCCAGGCGTGTCCTCGGCATCGGCGGTTTCGAAGGGCACGACGGTCTTGAGAGGCCCCTCCGGCGAGTCCTGCAAAGACAGAGAAAAGTTGGTTGTACCGAGCACCCCTTTCAGCTCCCGGCGGAGAATCTCCACCTGTGATTCGAGATCAAAGGTGGCGCGCAACAGTTCACTCACACGGTGCAGCATCCTGAGTTCCTGGTTGTATCGTTCTGCCGCCCTGTGCAAAGACCAATTCTCCATTGCCAAGCCGAGTTGGTTGCCAATAGCCAGGGCCAAGCGTAATTCGTTCGGGCGGAAGATCCTCGGCTTTTGGCTTCCCATCAGCAGCACACCATATGAGCTATCGCGGACCTGCAATCCAACCAGCAGCAGAGTCCGCAGCCCCTCCCGTACGCAAACCTCTCGAAGTTCTTGGAAAAGCGCGTCGCGTTGCCAGGCAACTTCCAGAGAAGGAAGAGATAGGTGAGGGACAACCAGTAGATTCCCCCACCTTTCTCCGCACGAGCCCAGGTAAGAACGCAAGGGCTCGCTGGACAGCCGCTCGACAGTTCGCGCGCTGAGTCCTTGGGCGCACACATGGCTAATCGCGTCCGACCCGGTAGTTTGAACTAAAATGTAGGAGTCCGCGCTCCCGAACATTTCAGTGGTGCGCTGCAAGGTCAAGTCGGCCATCTGTTTCGGATCAGGATTTTCGGCAAGAGCTTTGCCGAAAAGATGAAGCTCCGAAAACCACCGCAATTCAGCGTTCTTCTTCTCGCGGTCAACACGCTGTCGACGAAAGTGCAGCAGGAGCAAAACGAGCAAGAGGATAATTGCCAGCCACGGGAGCACCGCGCCTGGAAAGAGGCGAAAAGGAAGGGAACCCATCGCAGCCATTCTCCAATGGAGAGCACACTACAGCTCTCTTCGCCAGTCCCTCTGCGAGTTCGTCAGGACGTACCCACGGCTGGCGCCAACTCGATGGGCGCAGAGGTATACATGAACGACGTGACCGGTCGCCCCTCCCTAACGGCCAAGCGCACGTTTGAATTCTGAGGATATTGTATGACAGCTCTCTCTGCGCATGTCAATGAAATAATTACGGCTTCTGTAAATCCCCCCCCCCAACTCCTGTGGTTGGATCATATAGACAATTGTTGGAATTATGAAACTCTGACGGTACTCTCTAATAGTTTAGCAGGGCGCTGAAAAAGGGTGTTAGCATGTCATTCGGAGCGAAGTCGTCCCGCCACGGCGGGTCACTGATCTTAGGTCGCCTGCGACTCCTCTCCCGAATGTCGGCGCGGAACTCCTGTGTTTTCAATAAAACGGCGGTCCGTGTCTCGCGCCGATGTTCTGACATCACGGATAGCCATCTTCAGCTATGACGGCTCAGGATGACGCGAGAATGGCTTTTTTCAGCAACCTGTCGGTTTGATCTCTCCCATAGGAGAACCCCATGCCCGAATTTCGCCACAACGTTCTCACCCGTGAATGGGTCATCATCGCCACGGAGCGTGCCAAACGGCCCCAGGACTTTGCAAAGAAAATGAAAGACAAGAAAGCAGTTCTCTCCTACGTTGACACATGCCCGTTCTGCCCCGGAAACGAGAAGATGACACCACCCGAGACTTACGTCGTCCCCGACACGAACAGTTGGCGAGTGCGCGTTACGCCCAACAAGTTTGCCGCAGTTTCTTTCGAAGGCGAACTGCATCGGTCGTTCCGTGGTATTCGCCGGACGGTCACGGGCGTGGGCATCCACGAGGTGATCGTCGAGACGCCGGACCATAGCAAGACCACGGCGCTTCTCAAGGACCACGAAGTCGAGACGGTCATCCAAACCTACCTCAACCGCTTCCTGTTCGCATCGGCTGACCCGCGCGTCGGGCAAGTAACCCTGTTCAAGAACCACGGAGAAGCGGCGGGAACTTCTCTCGAGCACCCACACTCCCAGATAATTGCCACGCCGGTCATTACCGCGCAGCTTCGCGACCGGCTCATTAATTCACTCAAGCACTTCGATGAGTTTGGCGAATGCCTCTTCTGCCATGTGTTGGAGCAGGAACTGAAGGAGGGAACCCGCGTGATCCTGGAGACCGAACACTTCGTCTCATTCGTGCAGTTTGCAGCCCTCACCCCCTTTTCGCTCCTGATCATGCCGCGCAGACACATGGCGTGCTTCGCCGAAATCAACGACGCGGAGGCGGCAGGTCTGGCGCACACCCTAAGGGTGACCCTGGCTAAGCTCTACTATGGCTTGGAAAACCCCGACTTCAATTACACCATTCGCACCGCCCCTCACGAATATACCGGCGCAAAGTACCACCACTGGTATCTGAGCGTCATCCCTCGGCTGACCAAGATGGCCGGGTTCGAACTCGGCTCAGGCATGTTCATCAACGCTTCCTTGCCTGAGGAAGATGCAAGCTTTCTACGCGGCGTCGAGGTTGACTAGCGATAGGGGTAGCGCTGCCACCTGCCCCCGGCTGCTGGCCCTGGGTCTTGCCGGCAGCCAAGAATGTTACTGGGACCCACGGCGCGACAATAAGTGCTTTTCAGTATGTTTTGCAAAAATCAATAGTCGGCCACCATCTTTCGATGGGCCGAGAGGAGGAAGAATGATTCGTCGAGATTTTTTCACCCGTATTGCCGGAGTCGCCGGCACATTGGCTCTGGGCGGCGAGCTGTGGGGAAAGACGAAACGCCACCCTGCCAGTGTCGACAGGTCAGACAAACGGAATCGCGTTTCCATTTCCACCTGGAGTCTTCATAACTATTTTCAAGCCACGCGCGAGAAGGATTTCGCCCTGCCCGGGAATATGCTCGCCTTGCTCGACTTCCCGGAGATGATTGCCGACCGCTACAAGGTTCACAACCTGGAGTTTTGCGCCCCGCACTTCGCTTCCACCGAAAAGGCTTACTTCCAGGACCTCAAGAGCCGCTTGGTGAGAGCCCACTCGCAGGTCGTGAACGTGCCGGTCGACATTAAAGAGCTATGGACGGGCGGCGGGCTTTCCGATCCGGATAAGGAAGTGCGCGATGCCGCGGTGGATGGCGCAAAAACATGGATCGATATCGCGCTTGCCGTCGGCTCCAAGTCCGTTCGGTGCGATCCCGGCAAGATGAATCCGGAAGACCTGTCGCCCACCGTCGAGTCCTACAAGCGCTTGGCCGCTTATGGCAGACCCAAGGGCGTGCATGTGATCATTGAGAACCACGGCGGCGTGGGCTCGGAACATCCGGAGGAGTTGGTGAGACTTTTCAAACAGGCAGGCACAGAAGTGGTGGGGGCGCTCCCCGATTTCGGCAACTTTCCGGATGAGGACACTCGCGAGAGAGGGCTAGCACTCCTCTTTCCCTACGCGCATGTGGTCTGTCACGCCAAGGGGTTGGATTTTGACTCTGCCGGGATCGAGACCAAGTTCGACTTTCCCAAGTGCATCGAGATCTCCAAGAAGGCTGGGTTCAAGGGGATATATTCGATTGAATACGAAGGGCCCGGTGACCCCTACGCAGGTGTGCAGAAGACGCTGGATGAGTTATTGAAGTATTTGTAGGTGTCCCACGAAGAGTTTTACCACGGAGCGCACGGCGGCCGCAGAGAACGAACCATGAGACTGGAAAGGGAAAATCCGAAAATGGTTTCTCCCCTACATTCCTGGAGGCAACCCGCGCCACGGATAATTCTTGCCGTACTGACCGGCGTTTTCTTACTGGCCTCCATCGCGAAAGCCCAAGAGGATGCCGCAGCCGCCAAGCCTGGCAGGAGCACCCGGCAGTCGTCTGTCTCTTCCCAGGCAGTGAAGGGAAGCCATCCATTCTGGGATAAGGACAACATCTTGCTTTTTGCGGGGGTGGGAGCCGGGCGTGCTCTCGGCTACATATCGACCCGGCACTTTCGCGACCGCGGAGTTAACGAACGGCTTCTGACAAACAACATCGTGGATAACAAGCCGCTTTTTGCTGGTTTCGAGGTGGCAGGCGTGGCAGCCTCGATTGGAGTCTCTTATCTCTTTCACCGCAGCGGTCACCACAAGCTGGAGCGCTGGGTTTCCATCGTTCACATCGGAGCTGGGGTTGGGGGTTCGGCCTGGAACTACACTTTGAAACCGTCGCCGCCGCCCAGTGCTCCTCATTAGCCAGCCGCTGCGCTTTTTCCCTCCGCATGCAGCGGAAGCGGTTGCTCGGCACCGCTCGGCGCGCTGAGGGTCGTGCATAGCTTGCCGCCCAAACAAGAGTTGGGCTGTGCGGTGAAGTCCTTCCAGCGGCGACGGTAATGCACCCATGTTCATCCTTAAATTGATCGCCAGCATCATCTTGAATGTGGCCATCTTCGCCGTTCTGCTGTTCTTACCAGCAGCTACTCTGGATTGGTGGCGTGCCTGGTTGTTCATCGGTGTGATCTTCATCGGCACGGTGGGGGCCATGGTCAGCCTGTCCCGTGGCCACGAAGGCTTACTCAAAGAACGACTTAAGCCACCCATACAGAAAGGACAACCGCTTGCCGACAAGATCATCGTGGTCCTCTTTCTCGCTGCACTCTCTGGTTTGGTTATCTTCATTCCCCTGGACGTGTTCCGATTTCACCTGATGGGCAAACCCGGAACGCTCGTTTCGTCTTTGGGGCTTGCACTGCTGATCGCGGGTTGGTGGATCGCCTATCTGGGCCTTAGGGAGAACGCCTTCGCGGCGCCAGTGGTGAAGCATCAAGAAGAGCGACAACAGACGGTAATCGATACCGGAGTCTACAGCATCGTGCGACATCCCATGTATGCGGGCGATGTCCTCCTGGCGGTTGGCATTCCCCTGTGGCTGGAATCGTATCCCGCTGCTTTGCTGGCGAGCGTTCCGATCGCCACGGTCGCTCTGCGGATCCTTTTCGAGGAACGGTTCCTGAGGCGAGAATTGAAAGGCTACGACGCCTATACGCAGAGGGTCCGGTACAGGCTGATTCCCTTTCTCTGGTAAGCCGGGAATGTCCACCCCATCTCTGTTCAGAACTCCAATCGGAGCTGAAGTGCGACCATCCGAGGCGAGTTATCGCCTCCCAAACCCACACCCAGCAACCCCGTGGGTGGAGAGGTTGTCGCGACCAGGGTGCCGAAGCCGGTCTGTGTGCCGGGCCGTCCAGGAATTCCGGCTACCGCAGTTGGCAAGGCGAAGTTCGGGTGATTGAGGAAATTGAAGAATTGGCCTTCGAGGCGGAGCGCGACCCGCTCATGAATGGGAAACCTCTTGGTTAAATAAAGATCGCTCCAGGTGAAGCCCGGTCCATGCAGCGTGTTGCGTCCAAGGTTGCCGAACTGGCAATTCTCCGGCGTATCCCCGCCGTTGCAGGCGCCGGTGCTGGGATCAACAGTCGACACGAAGGCATCGGGGTTCAGCCACTGGAGGGTTCCGGGCTGGGTAACGCCGGGAACCGAAGAGTGCTGGTAGAGAGGCACGCCCGGCCGCAGGCTCGCAAACTGCGGACCGCCCCCCTGAATGATACCCTTGCCGTTCGCTGAATAAGGGGCGCTTTGGACGCTGAACGGTACGCCGCTGTGCCAGAAAACGGTGCCTGACGCTTGCCAGCCGTTCGCCAGCGCGCCGAGAAAATGGCTGCTCCGAACCCGCACAGGAAGTGCGTAGACATAAGACGTGTTGAAGTTGTGCCGGATGTCGTAATCGCAATTGCCATACTGCCGCCGAAGTTCACCGGGCAAGGGCGAGATCAGGCCTCCGGAAGAGAAGGGCAGGAAACCTCCGTTCGATATCGTGTCCAGACAGTGGCTCCACGTGTAGTTGGCGTCAATCTGCAACCCGTGCCCCATCCGCTTCTGTGCCGTCACTTGCAGCCCGTTGTAGTGGCTATTCGCGCCGGTTGTGAACTGCGTGACGCTGGCAAAGCGCGGGTCTTTGGGCTGGTTGTATGGAAATGGCGCAAAGCATCCTGGGCAGACGGTTTGGTAGCCGTTCACCTGCACTTGGTAAGGTAGCTGAACTCCTCGAGTGCCCACGTACTGCGCGCGCAAACTTCCTGTATTGCCCAACTGGCGCTCGACTCCCAAGCTCCACTGCATGGAATAGGGCATCCTCAGCGTTCCGTCCGGCACCGCCACCAGGGCGGCCGGAGGCAGGCAGGCTTGCGGGTTGGCCTTCGGGGAAGCGCAGGAAAGTTGGCCCTGCGAAAAGCCGGCGAGAAATGCCTGGTTGGCAGCCGCGGTCGCATCAATTGCGCTGCCCGGCACCCCGGGAGCGAGCGCGAGTCCGCCTGCTTGCCCGAGCAGCCCACCCTGGAAGATGTTGACGTAGGGCGAATTCGAGCCAATCAGGTCCGCAATGCTGCCCGGAAGAATGTCAGTGAAGACACCGAAGCCAGTACGAAGCACCATCTTGGGGGTGAACTGCCACGCCACCGCGGTGCGGGGTTGCCAAGCCACCAGCGGCGTTGAAGGAAAGAACTTTTTAAGCCCAGTATTGAGGATGGCGTTCAAAGGCTGATTGACGTCGTGAGAAGAAGCGTCAAAAGAGGAGCCAAGGCGCGCGATCATGGCGTGCGGATTGACGGGGTTGGAGTTCCACGCTGCGCGCAAACCAAATGTCCAGGTGAGGTTTTTCGTCACTCGGAACGTGTCCTGCGCGAACAGATCCAAGTTGCTCAGGTTGAACGGCTGCTCACCTGAGACTGGGTACGACTCGGTGGCGAGGGACGCGACTCCGTAGATGTATTGAGGCAGCGTGGTGTAGGTCGCCAGCGGGGTGACGTAGTTGCTGAAGTCGAAATCGCTTGCCAGCATACGGCGGGAGCCGAAGCCGAACTCGATCTGGTGCGCGCCGCGCTGCCAGGTCAACATGTCATTGAGCTGGTAGCGTGTGACGCGCCGCCCCTGAGGCCAGTTGTAGTCCAATCCTCCCATGGGCGTGAACGGCGCGTTCGACCCAACGCCTTGCAGCACGATCGGGAAGGCCGCCAAAGTCTTGGCGGGGTCGGCGGGCTGGAAGATACTCGAGTACCAGGAGAAAGCAGGGTTGAAATAGTTCACCATGTTCTGGCTGAAGATGTGCGTATAACCAGAAGCAAAAGAGTACATCGGCTGGGGAGAGAGGGCATTGAACAGCGGATTGATGGGGTCCGTGTAAGCCGCCTGAAGCCCCGTATCGGATTGAAACCGGTACCAGACCATGTTGTGGGCATCGAGATCATGGTCAATGCGCGCGGTGATAACTTGTTCGTGGTCGGCGCTGGACATCGAAACGGCTTGCCGGTTGGCGCAGCCATTCCCATTCGGGGGACTGCCGCTTGCCGTGCTGCCGTCCGCCCCTAGAGGACACCCGAGCACCGGCAGGGGAGAGCCTGCGCTGCTCCGATAGAGCGAAAACATCTTCTGATAGAAAGGGACGAGGGCCGGCGCTGCGGGATATGAGGTGCCGGTGATGGTGTCCACGCCTCCGCGCGGCAACTGCCCGAGAACATAGCCCTGGAAACTCGCCGAGGGCACGGTGATGGTATCCACAATCGGCAGCGCGATTCGCATCTGCTCGAAATCTCCAAAGAAAAACAGCTTGTCGCGGACCACCGGGCCGCCCAGGCTGCCGCCGAAATGGTTCACCGTGGAGCGAGGCTTGTGCCCGCCGGGGTTGGCGTTGGTAAAGAAATTGGCTGCGTTCAGCCTCGATCCGTTCCACAGTTCGTAGAGATTGCCGTGAAACCTGTTGGTGCCGGATTTGGTGACGTAGTTGATCTGCGAGGCTCCGTAACGGCCCTGGTCAACGGCGTAGGAGGTCGTGTTCACGGTGACCTCCTGAATGGAGTTCAGCCCCAGCACAAGATTTGTTGATAAACCACTGTTCAGGCTGGTCATCGGATCGTTGGTCTCGAGGCCGTCCACAACGAAAGCATTCGACAAAGCAGGTAATCCGTTGAATTCCACGTTCCCGTAACCATTCTGGCCGCCCACAAAGTCATTGGAGGAGCCTGCTGTGTTGATCAAGGCTCCTGGCGAGAACTGGGCGACGTAGGTCATGTCAGAACCCGCGTTGGGAAGATCGGCGATGGCCGCGGCTTCCAGCGTCGTCACGGTGTTCGGATTCTCTGTGTTAATAAGCGGCGCCGTCGATTGGACCTCCACCTCCGTTTTCTGGGCGGCAATCTTCAGCACCAGATTCACAGTTTGCGTCTGACCAAGGGGTACAGATACAGGGCCGATGGTCTGGTCTTTGAAGCCCCACGCCTTCGCCTCGACAACGTACGGACCGGGTTTAAGCTCGGGGAATGAGAAGCGTCCGCTTTCGTCGGTTTGGACCGTGCGGTGGAGGCCGGTGGTTGAACTGGCGACGGTCACCGCCGCCCCGGCCACTGGGGAGCTGCTTGGATCGGTAACCTGCCCGGCCAAGCCGCCGGTGGTCTCACCTTGCGCCCGCACGATCCTACCAACCCCTGAAAAAACCACAGCCAGGAGTAAGAGGGTGACAAATCCTTGCCGATTCTTGCCCCACGGGGCCAAATCCAAATGCCCGATGTACTTCTTGGAAGTTAGACTGCCAAACCTCACGATGACCTCCCTTGCCGATGTCCCCGGGGGTGTTTAGACTCCTGAAAATCCGGCCCGCTGCGTCTTCACCTTAGCTTGCACAATGATATAAGCTATAGTTAATACCAGTCCTCGCTCGGCTGTCAATAAGTTTTTACATTGTCGGATTAGGTCCCAGAATAAAGCCCTGTTGCCATTTCCCCCGATCCTTGCCATTATGGGGAATGGTCGAAGCCTGAAGAGAACAAAATCCCATGGGTTGAAAATGAAACTAACCATCTCCAAAGAAGATTACCTGAAAGCTATTGCCGAAGCGGAGTCTGAAGAAGAGCCGGTGATTGCCGCCACGATTGCGCGGTGGTTGAAAATAACCCCGCCCGCCGTGGCCCTGGCCTTGAGGCGTCTCGAACGGGATAAACTGGTCAGGGTTGGAGGCAACGGGCGCATCTCGCTTACCGCCGCCGGCCGCCAAATCTCAGATCGGCTTCGCAAACGTCACTATTTGATCGAGCGCATGCTGACTGAGACGCTGGGGATGGAATGGTACAAGGTCCATGACGAAGCGGAACGACTGGAACATGCGGTCTCGGATGACTTCGAGAAGAAGTTAATTCAAAAGTTGGGCGAGCAAGGCCCCTGCCCACATGGCAACGAGATCAACACGGGCGCCGCGCAACGTCGCAAGTGGGGTCTGATGTTGCTGGCGGAAGTGCCTGCCGGAAAGCGAGTGAAGGTGGTCGGCATGTATGAAAGAGATCGCTCACTGCTCGAGTATTTTGATGGGCTCGGACTTCGCCCCGGCACAAAGGTCCGAGTGGTCAGCCGCAATTATGACGATACCATGACCTTGGACTTTGGGGTGAAGCAGGTCCACCTGGGTCAAGCTGCCGCTGGAAAGGTGTGGGTGCAGGGCGATAGCCCTCGTCCGGGCAGCGGGGCAGTTTGAAGTTTGGCCCGAATGGTAAGACTCACGTCACGCCCAGGACGGCGAAAACATTGGCTTTTGCATCGCGCGCAGTCGGAATTCCCACACGGGCGAGCCGATGCGCACCAGGGTCTTCACTTCTGCTGTAAGGATTTGATGTACTCCGTGAGATTAGCTACCCGCAGATGCACTTCGGACTCGTGCTGGTGGCTCATGGACATGAACACCGGACCCCAGATCGGCATTTCCTTAGAGCCGTGGGCCGAAATACCGGCTTCGCCGGTGATGGCCTTGGCAACCTGTATCGAGGGGAACTTTCCCTTGTTCTGCCTGGCAAGAACAGTGAGATCTGCCGGCGGCATCTTGAGCGCGGCCGCAACGGGTCCATCACCCCTTCCTTCTTTTCCGTGACAGGCGGCGCAATAAGCTTCAAACATCTGCTTGCCTGAGTTAGCGGAAGTATGCGGGGCAGGGACGTTGACGACTTTGGGTTTCTGGGCAACACTCAGACTGCAAAGCGTGATCAGTAAGGCACAGAGAAACACCACTCGCAACTGCATGATGTGCTCATTTCCGTTTACCCGCACGGTAAACTATAGGGCTTCCTCGTCGTGATAGACATCTCCCTTATTACCCCATAACACGTGCCTCAGCAGAAGTCAAACGAATGCATTCCCTAACGAATGCATTCCCGGCTAGGGCTGCCATAGTTGAGTCAGGACTTTGCTCCAGGCGTATAATAAAAGGTTGTGGCAGGGCCTCCGGATCCAATCCTGAGTATTTCCAAGAGAGGGGCTGAGGCGGGCGTATGGGATGGATTGAGAATCGCTTTGAACAGAATTTCATTATCACCACGGTGGACCAGATTTTCAATTGGGCGCGGAAGTCGTCCCTTTGGCCACTCACCTTCGGTCTGGCCTGTTGCGCCATCGAGATGATTGCTTCCACCACCTCGCGTTTTG
>JBEKUR010000037.1:0-36090 GCA_049514855.1 Terriglobia bacterium | reverse complement strand
AAACAAGCGCTGCAAGTCGGACTTCAACGCCGCTCCAGCCTCCTCTACCAGGTGGCCATCGAAATGATTCGCAAAGGCGCGCTGGGCAAAGTGATGTTCGTGCGCGCGAATTGGCATCGCAACAGCAACTGGCGGCGGCCCGTGCCCGACCCCAAGTTCGAACGCCTTCTCAATTGGCGAATGTACAAGGAATATTCGGGCGGATTATTTGCCGAATTGGCGTCCCACCAGTTGGACGTGGCCAATTGGGCCATCGGGGCGGAACCCGTCTCGGTGGTTGCTACCGGTGGAATCGACTATTGGAAGGACGGGCGCGAAGTCTGCGATAACATCCAGGCGATTTACGAATACCCAGGCGGCCAGAAATTCTTGTGGAGCGGCGTGCTCTATAACGAGCATTTCCAGTTCGAGGAAGAAATTATGGGTGATCAGGGGACGCTGATTATCACCCTGGGGAAGGGAATGTTCTATCGTGAACGAGTGGCCAGAGTTTCCAAAGCCGGCTTGAAGGAAAACTGGTGGGCAGGCGCCACCGTGGCCAAGGCGGCTACGCAGGTAGGCATCCCCATTTTCCCGGAGCGCGCCGCCAATGGAGAGACTGCTTTCGTTGACCGCGAATTGCTCTATGCCAAGCGCTGGCTGGCGTCGATGGGGATCTACAAGTACGAAGAGCCGCATGACCCCTGGTGGAGTGAGATGTCAAATTTCTTTGCTAGCATCCGGGAGGGGAAGCCGGTCGTCGCTCCGCTGGAAATCGGCGTGGCGGATGCGCAGGGCGTAATCTACGGCAATCGCGCCGTTGAAACGGGCCAAAAGGTCTTCTGGCCCAAGAAGGCTTAAGAACAGGTGTCAGGGAAAGAAAATAATTCTGAATAGTGAATACGAATTGTGAATTGAGGAAGCGCAGCGGGCGCGGTGTGCTTGGCGATCCCTGTGTCCGCAATTCACGATTCACCATTTACTGTTGCCTATTCGTAATTTTGCTCGTCACTCGTCACTTGTCACTCGTCACTGAATTATGACCTACGTCCGCAATTCACGATTCACCATTTACTGTTGCCTATTTGTAATTCTGCTCGTCACTCGTCACTTGTCACTCGTCACTGTCTTACGGGGGGCCGAAAATGTAGTCCGCTACGAGGCCTCCCACGAGAGCATGGGTACTGTTTTCACCGTGGCTGTTTACGGCCGGGACCGGACTTTCCTCTCGGAGGTGGTGGAAGAGGTCTTCGAGGAAATTGACCGACTGGATGAGCAGATGAGCAATTACAAGCCGGAGAGCGAACTTTCCGCCATCAACCGTACGGCCGCGAGTCGTCCCGTCGTTGTTGAGCCTGGTCTGTTTCGTTTGCTCGAGATCTCTGTCGGGCGGAGCGAAGAGACGGACGGCGCCTTTGACATCACCGTCGGCCCGCTGATGAAGTCTTGGGGTTTCTTCCGTGGCCGTGGCCGCCTGCCGACGCGGGCTGAAATCAGCCAGGCCCTCAAGCGAGTTGGGTATCAGCATCTGAAATTGGATGCCGAACGGCGGACGATCCGATTTGACGAAGGGGGAGTCGAAATCGACCTGGGGGGAATCGCCAAGGGCTACGCTGTGGATCGCGCCGTGGAGATTCTTCGCTCCAATGGGATCACGTCGGCGCTTGTCTCCAGTGGCATGAGCAGCATTTACGCTTTGGGCTCGCCTCCCGGAGAGCATGGATGGAAGATTACCGTGCGTGCTCCCTATGATGCGCACAAGGCCGGGGATGTTCTCCATCTTCAGAACTATTCGCTGTCGACTTCGGGGAGTTACGAGAAGTTTTTGAAGATCGGTGGCAAGAACTATTGCCATATTATGGATCCGCACACTGGTTGGCCGGTTGAGAATATGCTCTCCACGGCGGTGTTGGCACCCACCGGTACGGATACCGACGGACGCTCAGCCGGCTTTTTCGTGATGGGGGTCGAGCGTAGCCGGAAGTACCTCGCTCTCCACCCCAATCTCGCCATTGTTTTCTATCTCCCGAGTGGAGCCCCACCCCAGTACAAGCGCGTCCTGCTTCGCTCTGATTCCTACAGCATTCCTCCCGATAGTATCGTGGAGATTGACCGTTAGTACTCCGGGGCCTCTTCTTTCTCCTAGTCCCCAACTCCCGGCCCCACCTCTTAAGCCCCTGCTCCCTGATTCCTACTCGCTACTCCCTGTTCTTCAAGCCCCTAGTCCTTGGTCTTCCAGCCTCCAGCCCCTGGCACCTGAGACCTGTTCTTCGGCTCGTCCCGCCACGGCGGGTCACTGCCTTAATCCGCCGGCCTGCCCTCCCTGGAGTTGAGATGCCATCGACTCCAGGAGGGCAGTGCCGAGGAGAGGATGTTACTTGCTTTCGACCCGCAGGTTGTTAGCCAGATTGAAATAAGTGGCCGCCAACCGCGCGTCCATCTCTGCCTTGGTGCGATCCATCTGCGAGGCGACCACGCCTTCGAGGGTCACATTACCGTTCTTCACGATGATGTGGATAGACGGAAGAGCCTGGTTGCCGTAATGAATAAAAAATGGGTCGTTGTAGATAGCTCGCGCGATACCAAGGCGTAGGCTATCGTCGAATTCAGAAGTTGGGAGGACTTCCAGGTTGTTATCGAGTTCCGCCACACCCTTGACGTGGGCCAGAAAATTCCCCATGTCTTGCTTCTTATAGGGCTGCGTGACCTGACCATTCACCATAAGCCGGTCACCCTGGACCTCCAAGGTAATGTTGTCGAAAATCCCGTACGCGTAGTACGTAACGATATCTTTCCGTGCCTGCTCGCCGATCTGACGAGGGGTCACGTCTTCGGCATGAACGCTGACGTTGTTGACGACGCTTGTGACATCGTCCACCTTGCGGGCGGCGTGTTCCGCATCCATCTTGACACCCAGGCTATCCACTGTCCCGGCAAGTGTGGCAACGCCATTTTCAAAGCTAACCTGAACGTCCCCGTGCTTGAAAACCTGCGCGTGGTAAAGCTTGTCCTGAATCATCGCGGTAATCTGTGCAGGGGAGATGTTGTGTTTTTCAGCAAAGGTTACTTGGACCGCGATCGCCAGCATTATTGGCGCAAGAAGCAGTTTTGCACTGCGCATTGTTATCCTCCTTGACCCTCCGCTTTGATCGATCCGCGACGGGTCATTGCTGTCCGGTTCCGCGGTTAACTTCCACCTGTCTTTCGCCGATCCCGAGCCCTGGCGGAACCAGCAGTCACCCATATTGACGTTTCAGATTGGGTAAAGGTTGCAGGCCGAAAACCGAGTCCGGGCCAAAGTCGCTATTTACGCGGAAGGATAATATGTGGCGGGTAATTAACGCGCGGTCTCCATAGCGTGGAAGAATCTCTCTGAGGACAAAGTGCGCTTTGCAATCGCACTGGAGGCTTTGCCTTCGCCTCACATGAGGTCAAGCGCCATCGCTGCCGCGCCATGCAGAGGCGAGTAGGTCCCAAGCTCGGCGATGACAATCCCTGTCGAATAGCCAATCGTTGGCGAGGCGAGCTCGGCCAGATACTGATGCAGGGGAGCGAGCAGAACATGGCCTGCTTGAGTCAGTCCACCGCCAAGGATAATTCTGTCCGGGTTCAGAATCCGGATGACCGTCAGCAAACCGCGTGCAAGCCAACGAGCCGCTTCGCGGACGATGTGAAGCGCAGCCGTGTCGCCCTCGGAGGCCGCCTGCACGATTTCCTTTGCAGTAATACCCTGGGGCCTTCCACCGCTCGAGTCGCCGGGGCGGGTGAGGCCATCCCTGCGGCGCCATCCCCACTCCTTGCCGCGCTCCGCTATAGCTGAGCCCGAACAGAGACTTTCCAAACATCCTACAGCTCCGCAGGAGCACGTGATTCCAGAGTCGGAGATGGGAACATGCCCCAACTCCCCAGCTAACCCGTCCTTGCCTCTGTAGGTCTTACCATTCAAGACCAGCCCCGCTCCAACGCCTGTACTGAGCGTGACATAAACCATCGATTCTGTCCCGCGTCCGGCGCCATAGCGGAACTCGCCGAGCGCGCCCGCATTTGCGTCATTGTCAATCAGGCAAGGCAAATTCAAATTCGCGCCAACCCATTCGGCAAAGGAGAAATTCTTCCAACCCGGGGAATGGATCGAGGTGACCCGTTGACGCTTGAAATCCACCGGACCGCCAAAACTAATTCCACACGCCCCAACGGGGTAGTCGGTCTGGTCAAGGAGGGATCGGCTAAGTTCGCGGATTCGGTCAAGCATCCATTCACGCCCGCCGGAACGCAACGTGTCCCCCTCCGAAATCACGAGGCGCTGCCCCTCGTGATCGAAGAGGCCGACGCGGAAATGCGTACCCCCAATGTCAATCGCTAGTGCGTTATTCACAAGGCTCTCCCTGCATCAGTAGGTGGTATGTGGTAGGTGGGGAAGAACGGTAGGTAGCAGGTCGTGGGGGTAGGTGGGGAAGAACAGTTGGTGGTAGGCGGGCCTAGGGGCCGGAGGCTGGGGAAATTTCGAATCCTGAATTGCTTTCTTCCTGCTCCTCACTCCTCGCCCCCATGAAGAGCCACCCCATCGGTCGGAGCGGTGCGCTTGCGACTGTCTTCTGACTTCTGCCCCCTGCTGCCGGGGTTCTTCCCCGCCTACCACCTGCTACCTACCGTTCTTCCCCACCTACGGTCACTCATTCCCGATATCGCGATGCGAAACTCTGGTCTTATACCCCTCACCGACCAGGGCGTGACCTACCTTCTCCGCGATGGCGACCGAGCGGTGACGCCCACCCGTGCAACCAATCGCAATGGTAAGGTAGCTCTTGCCTTCCTGCACGTAATTGGGAAGAAGGTAGATAAGCAGATCCATCAAATGCTTCATGAACTCCCGGGTCTGTGGGAAAGAATCCATATAGCGTTGGACAACCGCGTCTCGCCCCGTTTTGCTCTTCAGCCTGGAGATATAGTTTGGGTTGGGGAGAAATCGCACGTCGAAAACCAGGTTCGCGTCCGCAGGCACGCCGAAACGAAATCCAAAGGAAACCACGGAAGCCAGAACGGTCCTGCGTGCAGCCAATCCACCGAACTGCGTCTGGATGAGCTCGCGCAGCTCATGCACGTTCATCCGGGTGGTATCAATAGTGACATCAGCCAGTTGGCGCATGGGCTTTAGCAATGTGCGTTCCAGCCGGATTCCCTCGCGCACCGGCAGCTCGCGTCCCAAGGGGTGAGGGCGGCGCGTCTCCTCGAAGCGGCGGATCAACGCCTTGTCGGAGGCCTCCAAGAATACCAGTGACAAATTCAAGTTGCTGCTTCTAAGGTTCTGATAGAGGGTGGGGAGTTGGCTGAGCGCCTCGCCTTCGCGAATGTCCACAACCACGGCCGCGCGCTCAATCCGGGCCCCCGGTGGCGGGCACGTTTCCGCAAAGCGGG
This sequence comes from Terriglobia bacterium, assembly GCA_049514855.1. Classification (GTDB taxonomy): domain Bacteria; phylum Acidobacteriota; class Terriglobia; order UBA7540; family UBA7540; genus CAVROP01. The sequence goes on along the minus strand of JBEKUR010000037.1, from coordinate 30,696 downwards.
CGATCAAATCAATTGGCAGGTTGTCCACGCAGTGATAACCGAGGTCCTCGAAGGCCCTGAGAACTGACCCCTTGCCGGACCCGCTCATCCCCGTGATCAGAACGAAATGTTTCCGATGCTTTTTGGCGGCCGCAGCCATAGAAAATCAGTAGGCAGTAGGCAGAAGGCAGCAGGGAGGTGCCATCAACGCGCCGAGCTGTCTGGGCGGGTCTTGCCCCTTCAGCAGGCCGCTGACCCACAGCCCGGCCTTCGGCCGATACCCAAATCCCAGATCTCGGATTCCAGAAACTGTATTGAGCAAGACCCTCGGCGGAAAATCTTTGTGCGCCCCAAACAAATTCGTCGATAGTAGCGCACATCAGGCCTGCATCATTGGCTTTGACTGGTGTTACGGCCCTCTGCCTACCGCCTTCTGCCAACTGCCTACTGCTTACTGCCTACTGTCTTTCTAGGGTTCGGGTTCGATCAATCCCAGATTGCCATCGGGCCGGTGGTAAATGACGTTCACACGTTCGGTTTCGGGATTGCGAAATACCACCGCGCCGGCACGCGAAAGGTCGAGAGCGGCGATCGCTTCTTCGACGGTCATAGGCTTGATCGGAACTCGCTCGGCCTCGATCGTGCGGCGTTCTTCGTGGTCAATGCGCTCCAGGCCCAGAACGTTCAAGACGACCGTGGTGGCAGGCTTGGGACGGCGCTTGCGGGTGCGGTTTCTCTCCAGCAGGCGGACTGCCTGGCGTTCCAGCTTGTCCAGGGCCCCGTTTAGGGAAATCCGGGGGTCGCCCGACTCTTCGACGCCCACCAGGGTGTGATCGCGAAATTTCAGGGTGACTTCTGCGACGCGGCGGTGCTTTTCCGCTGTCAGGATAACGTGCACCTCATAGGCATCGCCCAGAAGGCGGGTTATCTTTCGCAGCCTTCCCTGGGTGTACTGACGCAAGTCGTTGCCGATCTCCATCTGTCGTCCGGTAAAGTCAACGTTCATGAGTGGACCTCCTCGAGACTTGAAGGGAGGAACAAGCGAGCGGCGGAGTTCTTCAAGCTTTTACCCTGCGTTGGTGGGTACTGGGAATCCGCATGTCCTCGCGGTACTTTGCCACTGTCCGGCGGGTTACGCAATAGCCGACCTTCTGCAACTGCTGCGTAATTTGCTCGTCGGTAAGAGGCCTCGCGGGATCTTCTTCCTCGATCATTTTCTTGACGAGGCGCTTGAGGTTGATTAAGGAAGTCGCCGCTCCCGAGGGTCCTTGCACCGCTTCCGAGAAGAAATAGCGCAATTCGTAAACACCTTGCGGGGTGTAGGCATACTTATTCGCGACCGCACGACTGACGGTGGAAGGGTGAACACCCACTTCCTCCGCAACCTCCTTAATCATCATCGGGCGAAGGGAATCAATCCCTCGGTCCAGGAATTCAGTCTGCCGGCGAATAATCGCCTCACAGACCTTGACGATCGTCTGTTTGCGCTGCTCGATGTTCTTGATGAGTTGAATTGCCGAGGTGAACCGCTCTTTAACGTAATTGCGCACCTCCCGCGTCGTGCTGTCCTCTCCCAGCAGTCGGCGGTAATGGTGGCTGAGTCGCAATTGGGGAAGGCCGTCCTCGTTCACGACCACCTGATAACTATCCCCCGACTTCACAAGCGCCACGTCGGGTTCGATGAGCCGCGCCTGCGCGTTGTTGTAACGCTGGCCAGGCCGCGGATCCAGCTTGCGGATAAGCTCCACGCAGCGCTCAACGGTTTTGACGGGACGGTCGAGGGCCCGGGCGATCTCCCGGTACTGCTTGTTCTGGAGCTGTTTGAGGTATCCAGAAACGATCTGTTGCGCCAGCGTATTGTCAGGGGCAAGCGTGTGCAGTTGGATCAAAAGGCACTCACGCACGTCCCGGGCTGCCACCCCCACCGGATCGAAAACCTGAATCAACCCCAAGGCTTCCTGAACATCTTCCAACGAGTGCCCGCCTGTTTGCGCAATCTCTTCCAGCGGAGCTGTGACATACCCGTCTTCATTCAAATTGCCGATGATGGAATGCCCTGCCTCACGGACGGAATCCGAACACACGGAAAGGCTCAATTGCCACTCCAGGTGATCAGACAGAGAGGTAGGCTGGGAAAGAAAATTCTCGAAAGAAGGTTTCTCGACAACCTCGGATTCAGGAGATCTAAAGCCGGGGTCAAGGTAGTCGTCGAAAAACGACCCGAAATCGATCTCCTCAAACGAATCCTGATGGTCACCGTTCCGGACAACATGCTCCGAAGAGGGTGAAGCATTATTAGTACTTTCCGTCTTCTTGTCGACTTCATCGATGGTCGGAACGTCCTCGGGGACCTCTTCCAGAACAGGGTTGGCAACCATCTCCCGGTTAATCATCTCCCGCAACTCGAGCTTATTGAGCGCAAGAACGCTGACCATCTGCACAAGGCCCGGCGTCAAAATCTGCTTCTGCGCCACCTTGAGGTTCAGCCCGATTCTTGGAGAGGGTCCACCGCCCATAGGATTCAACAACCCGGGTATAGCGGCTAGGGACTGGCGCTATACAACTACATTGTCAACCGGAAATTGTCGCCCAGGTAAACTCTTTTCACCTCGGCGTCATTGCCCAATTCTTCCGGCGAACCTGCACGGAATATCCTCCCATTATTAATGATGTAGGCCCGATCCGTCACCTGCAAAGTATAGGGCACATTGTGGTCCGTCACCAACACGCCAATACCGGCGCCTTTCAGGCGCACGATGATTTTCTGTATATCCTGAACCGTGAGCGGGTCGATGCCCGAGAACGGTTCGTCCAGAAGAATGAAGGAGGGCGAAATCACCAGAGACCTCGCGATCTCCACACGCCTCCGCTCCCCTCCCGAGAGCATATACCCTTCGCTTCGCCTGACCTGCTGCAAGCCCAGATCCTCGATCAACTCTTCCAGTCGCTCACGACGCTGGTGAGGGGTGAGCGGCAAGGTCTCAAGCACTGCCATGATATTCTCTTCCACCGTAAGTTTTCTAAATATGGAGGGCTCTTGGGGAAGGTAGCTGATTCCGTTTCTCGCCCGAACGTACATCGGAAAGTCCGTGATGTCCACTCCGTCGAGGAGGACCCGGCCTGAATCTGGGCTGGTGAGCCCGACAATGATGTAGAAGGTTGTGGTCTTGCCTGCTCCGTTTGGCCCCAGAAGCCCCACGACCTCTCCCTGAGCAATCCTTAGGCTGATATCATCAACGACTTTACGTCCCTTATACGATTTCGTCAACTCGACTGTGGAGAGAATCTGCATGGTCGCTCATTGCGCGACGCGGTGCTGCGATAAAGAGGGTGACCCGTCACCTCCGTCCACAAGAAGCCTATCATCGTGGACAAACAGTGTCAAACGTTGGCCTGTCGTGAAGCCCTTTTCCACATCATAGATGGTGGGAGGGCCGCCCGTCAGGACGATCTTTCCTGGGCCAGCGAAGTACTCGCCGTGCTCGCCTGTAGCTCGCCTTCCCGGCTGGACGACCACGACATGCCCTTCAGCCATCGCGCGCTCCACCTCCGACTCTTGATTTGTCCCAAGTTGGGAGAAATAAACGTCCATTTTGTCGGCTTCCATGGTCGTCGCCTCTGTCTGTAACTTCACGTGACCACGGTAGCTCGCTTTGCTGCCCTCGTCGAAATACTCCAGGAAATCGGCACGAACCGTAAGGGGCCGCGTTTCGCGCCGGGGCGTTTCAGAGGATGGCGCCGCCCCCGCCGCATAGGAAGCCGGTTGGAGGTGGGAAGTCAGCACCTGAGAGCCGGAACTCAAGCGTTTCGCCATCCTGTAAACGTCCAGGCTGGACGATTCCACTACGTCCGCACCCCGCCAGGCACGCACACTCCCCTCGTAGTGCACCAATTGGCTGCGCCGCTGGGCTACCATGCGGTCCGCCAAGACATTTGTGGGGTCGGGAGCTTGACCGTCCGGCATCTTATCCCCAGTTTCCAGGTGAGTACTCTGCACCTTGCCGGTTCCTTCTGCGGTGTCATTGCGAAGATCAAAGTAGAGACGCTCGCACCTCGCCCTGGTCTCAGCATCCCATACCTGGGGACGCCCCGTCAGAGTCACACCCTGCGCTGATGCCACGTAAACTGAATCCTGCGCACTGGCATTGCGGTCGGCGTCACGGAACGTGTAATTCCCTGATTGCCTGACCTCCTTCAGGGCGTGCGTTACCTCGTCAAATGTGGCCAATAACTGATCAGCCGTGCTTTCTTGGGCGACACTGCCAGGAGGTGCGCTCCTTGGTGGCTGGAAAACAATATGGGTCGGTTTGCGGCCGCGAAGCGTCTCGAGGCTGCTCTGCGCATTGAAGGCCATCAGGAACTGTCCGGCGGTTATGATGCGCTGGCCCACCTTGGGATCGATAGGGTCTACCACAAGTCGGCCAAGGCCGACGGTCTGGGCATCGTTAAGACTCTTCCCGTCCGGCCGAAAACTGAACTTCAATTCCGCCGTTGTAAGCGCCTTCTTCTCCGTCGCCGGCCGATTTGCCGCCGCCACACCCTGGCCCAGGGAAGATGAAGATTCAACCATGAGTTGTACGTTATCCGATGCATCCCCGCTTTGAAGTTTTGCGGGAATGCCAGCAAGACTGAGTTCGACTCTTTCCGCCACGAGGCGACTGGCGCTCCCTTTTTCCTGGGATAGCCCCGCCACATTCCCTTGGGCTGAGAGATGACGCAGTGCCCCTGATGCCGGGTCGAAGTCGCCCCGAGCGCCATCAGCCGAGAGTTCGACCAGCCTATCCGCGGAAGATTCCGAAGCCTTAACGCTGCCTTCCAGATCCCCCCGAGTGACCCGATTTGCCTCATTCAGAAATACCTTGCCGCTGTCTGCAGAAACTTTGCGCTCCCCTTGCGTTACCCGGACTGGACCCCAAAGCATTATCTGCCTGCTTAGCTTGTCATAGCGAAGGCGGCTGGCGGTAAGCCGCAGGGGGGGATCCGAGGCATGGCCGATGAACTGCACCATCACGTCTTTCTCAAGCTCCAACGAACCATCCCTCGCTGCGTAAACCATTCCCTGGGAGGTTCCGGAAGCCGGTCCGATGCGAAAGCGCACCTCTTGGTCGCTCACTACCAGCGACCCCTCGTGTTGGTAAGACACCTTCGAAGTCTCCAGGTAGACTGTCTGCCTTCCTTTCAAGCCCGCAGGCGGCATTTTATCAGCTTCGGCATTCAGTTCAATGTGGACAGGCCCGGAACTGAAAAGGTCTCCATTTTGGGCGTTGTAGTCACATTTTTGGGTGCGCAGTGTGTCGCGGCGCTTTCCGGTTCGGCCGAACAACTCCACCAACACGTCTTCAAGGACCGTTGTTCCTCCCTGCTTGAAGGACACCGTGCGAGCCGCATGAACGGTGAAAACACGCCGGTCCCCGTCCGAGTGCGTGAATGTGTACCCGGAAAGCTGTTGATGAACATCGATGGGGACACTCTGGGGCAGTACAACCGGCTTCTCTTTGTGGGTGGTAGCGACCCAGTAAGCCACACTGACCGCCAGCGTAGTGACAGTCAATGCGCCACCCACCACCCAAGTGATCAGGTCCTTGTGCCGAGTTTCTCGTTGTCCTATGCCGGTCGTTCCCACGAATCAAGCACCACGTTGGTTGTCAGTGGTCCGTTGTTGCAGTAAGCAGTCAAAAGCCCGTTGTCAGTTGTTGCCAATCCCCAGCCTTCCTCCCCTCTTACACCCGCTCTTCTGACTTCTGCCCCCCGCCCTTAACTCCGTATCTCACTAACCACCAATTGCAGCCTCCTCACATCTTGGAACACATTCTGGTCCAGGGTGAAAGCCATGTCGAGCGATTGTCCGGGGGCGATTGTGGCGCCTCGCTCAGCCATTCGCCACCCTATGGCGTCGAACGACCTCGGCCCGCAGGCCACCCTTAGCTTTAGATGCTTTTCCTGCAGGATTCGAGGCCCCAGCAGGAGGCGAAGATCCCGCGCCGCCAGGACGGGGGTGGGATTGCCGCAGCCAAAGGGGGCCAGCGTCTCGAGCGCCTCGAATAAAGTCCAATCGATTTCAGCCCCGCTCACCTTGGCGTCCACGCGCAGGACTGGCTCGAGATCATGCGGCTTCAGCACGGCACGGGCGTATCGCTCGAAGCGCGTTTCCAACTCTGCGATTCTGGCCGAGGGCAAGGCAAAACCCGCCGCCATGGCGTGGCCGCCAAAGCGTTCAAACAAGTCCTGCACGGCGCTCAGGGCGTCGAGGAGGTGAAGTGCCCTAATCGAGCGCCCGGACCCTACCCCCAAGCCATCCCCCACGCCAATCACCAGCGTAGGGCGGTGGTACCGCTCCACGACACGCTGGGCCACAATCCCAATCACCCCGCGGTGCCATCCTTCGCCAGCCAGCACGAGGGAGTAGCGTTCCCTTTTATCAGGGTGGCGGTCCATGATCGCTTCAATCTCACGCAAAATCCCCTCTTCAACCCGTTGCCGCTCGCGGTTGAGTTTCTCCAGGCGGCCGGCAATCTCACGCGTCTTCTGCGGATCGGAGCACGTGAACAGGTCAATCACATCTCGCGCATTCTCCATGCGGCCCGCCGCATTCAGGCGCGGCGCAATGCGGAACCCCACATCCCCTGCCGAAATCTTCCGGCCTTCAAGCCCGGAGACCTCGAGTAGCGCCTGCAAGCCAGCCTGTGAGGGTTGGCGCAATCCCTCCAGGCCGAAGCGCGCAATGACGCGATTCTCCCCGACCAAGGGCACGACATCTGCAATGGTCCCAATCGCCACAACCTTCAAGTAAGATTGCAGAACGCGACCTGAGAGCCTCTCGCCCAGCAAAGCCTGCACCAGCTTGAAGGCTACGCCCACGCCGGCAAGTACCTTTTCAGGATAGCCGCACTCCGAGCGGTGCGGGTTCAGGATAGCGCAAGCGGGGGGCAAATGCCCGTCCGGCAGGTGGTGGTCCGTGACGATGCAATCGAGCCCCAATTCGCGCGCCCGCGCCAGCGCTTCGTGCTCCCGGATGCCCGTGTCCACGCTGATCACCACGCGGAACCCTTTCGCAGCCGCCTCCTCAACCGCCGGCACGCGCATCCCGTATCCATCGCTCATGCGATCCGGGATGAAGGCCTCGACCTGCCCACCAAGTCCCCGCAGCGCGGTCAGCAGGATCACCACCGCCATGGTTCCGTCCACGTCGTAGTCACCGTAAATCAGAATCTTCTCTCCCTGCTCCAACGCACGACGCAGGCGCGCCACGGCAGGCTTCATGTCTGCCAGCAAGAAGGGGTCGTGAAGCTGATTAAGAGCAGGATTCAGGAATCGCTGGGCTGACTCGGGATCGGTGACTCCCCGCAGCACCAACAGCCGGGCGATGATATTCGGAACGTTCAGTTCGCGGGACAAGCGGGCGACCGCGTCCCCATCGACAGGGCAGATTTCCCAACGCATGTTGAAAACTCATCCTGACAGAAGATGCAGATGGTTGCAAGTCGGGGGCAGACCAACGACTAATACGGCCGGACGCCTTCGCCCGCGAGGGCGATACTGTCGCGGGTGGTTTTCTTGACGATGTACATGGCCTCGTCAGCCATGCGCAGGACTTCCCTGTGGGTGCGGCCATCGGCGGGGAATGCGGCGATGCCGAAGCTGGCGGTCACCTTGATGTTCAGATTCTCCTCCCGGAAGAAGACCTTCGAATCAAGCAGGTCCTTGAGGCGGCGCAAGACGATCAGAGCGTTTTCTTTGGAGGTCTGGGGCAGGATTACCACGAATTCGTCGCCGCCATAACGAAACGCATAATCAATCAATCGCAGGTTACTCTTGATGAGATCGCCGACCATCCAAAGGAGCTTCGAGCCCACGAGATGGCCATGAACGTCGTTGACCTGTTTGAAGTGATCGAGGTCAAAGAAGATCAGGGAAAACTCGTAACCGTAACGGGTGGAGCGGTAGATTTCCGCATCCAGAACGAAATTGAGGTGCCTGGCGTTATAGAGGGCGGTGCAGTCATCCATAATGGTGAGTTCATGCATGCGTTGCACGTAGCGCGCGTTTTCCAGGGCGATGGCTGCGTAGTCTGCGAGGCTCTTTAAAGTGGGTATGTGCTCTTCCGAAAAACTCTGCTTCCCAAGGCAGTTCACGAGCTCAATAACGCCCAGAACCTGTTCGCGGCCTTTAATAGGGACGCAGAGCACGGAATGGGTATTGGGCTGGGTGAATTCATCGATCCCGGGGCTGAAGCGAATGTCGCTCAGGACGTCTTCCACCAGCACGGACTCTTCATGCTTGGCCACCCATCCTGCGATGCCTTCTCCCAGCTTGAGGCGAACGTCCCTCAGCTTCTCAGCGCCATGTCCAATGGCAATCTCAAAATACAATTCCTGCGCCTTCTCATCCACCATCAACAGGGACCAAGTGTCCGGCTGTAGCAGATCACTGATCTTCTCCATAATGGTCTGGAGGATTTTCTGCAGGTCGAGAGTAGAAAAAAGGGCCTTCCCGACCTCATGGAAGAGGGAAAGGCGTTCGACCTGGTGCTTGAGTTCGGCGACCTCTTCCTGCGCACCCATAAGTATCCCTGGGCTTCCAATCTCGTCTTATACCACTCTTAGATTATTAGGGCTCCCTTATCGGCCTCAATGGTACCCAAGTACCGTTCATTCCGCCTTATCTTCTGGTGCGATTTGTTTGACCCTCCCAAATCAATTGACACGCTTCAGGAGGCCCAATAAGATAAAGCAGGTGTAATCTCGGTGAGCCGAAGCGAAGAAACCATTCCGATGGCGGGATTCGGCGAGTATCTACGGCGGGAACGCGAAATGCGAGGCGTATCTCTGGAGGAGATATCTACCGCCACGAAGATCAGCATTCGCTTTCTCCAAGCCATCGAGAACGAGGAACTCTCAAAACTCCCCGGAGGAATTTTCACCCGCAGCTTCGTGCGGACCTATGCGCGATACCTGGGTTTGGACGAGGAACGCGTCTTGGCGGATTGCCAGCTTGCGGGCCAGCAGAAGCCAGAAGTTGACATCCGCCGCATTACGGCGAACCGGGCACGGCCGAACGGCGCTGCCTCACGGACTCGGATCATCGCCCTCCTGGTGGCGGGTGTGCTGCTGGCCAGTGGTTATGCCCTTTTCCGTTACTCGCGCCGAATCATGGAACAGCAAAGCAGCACGCCGATGGTCATTCCGCCGAGCACTACCGCAGGCGGCACGAACCCACCTACTATAACCTCACCCGGCACGAACCCGCCCCCTAGCGCCGCACCCGTACAACCCTCTACACCGGCCCAGCCGGAAAACAACCCGTCGCTATCGGCTACTTCCGCCCCACCCACCGCCGGCGCCGCAACTGCCCCCGGAACACTCGAGGGCGGTCCGCCTTCTCGGGGTGCCAAGGCGAACCCGCCCAATCAGAGTGCAACCTCTGAGGCTACCAGCGCGGTTGCGGCCCACACTGATTTGGTTCTGCAAGTGGCCGCGACCGAGCGCGCCTGGGTGGCCGTTGACGCCGATGGGAAGACCGTGCTGCAAAAAGTGCTGAACCCCAACGAGGTCGAAAACCTGAAGGCGCGCGAATCCTTTGATGTCACCATCGGAAACGCTCAGGGCGTCGTCCTGACTCTGAACGGAGCGACCCTGAAACCCCTGGGACGGCGCGGCGAGGTGAAGTCGATTCACCTTACGCGCGACGATCTGAAAAACGCCGCCCCCGAGAGATAGACTATTTCCGAGCGACTGGTCGAGACAATTCGCGGAGGAGCTATCCCCGAAGTGGTGCGCCACAAGGCGTGCCGCGGCGAACTGCCTGTTTCCTTGCCGGAGAAGATTGAAATCCTCGTGCTCCTCGCCGTCGACAGGGACGAAGAAAGCCGGAATAGCGCTTTTCACACCTTGGAATCCTGGCCCCCAGAGGAACTTCAGCAAGTGCTCTCAAACCCCTCCACTCCCGTCGCAGTGCTGGAATTTGTGGCATATAACCTTGCGCCCGGCCGCAAGGAATTGGGGGATGCTCTCCTCCGAAACCCAAGTTTGCCCGGCCAGCTTCGTGAGTGGATCGAGAACACTGCGGCCCTTTTCGCAGAGGCTGAATCCAGCGAATCTTCCGAAGCCCCCGTCCCCCTTCAGTCCGCCGACCAAGATGGAAATTCAACGCACGAGGAGGGACCGCAGAAGAGAGAAACGGTCCTGCAGAGAATCAGCCGCATGTCCGCTGTCCAGAAGGTCAAGGCCGCTCTCACCGGGAGCCAGGAGGAGCGGATGATCCTGATCCGCGATCCTAACAAACTGGTGGCGCGCGCCGTTTTGCAATCACCCAAACTCTCGGACCACGAAGCCGAAAACTTCGCCTCCATGAAAGACGTCAGCGAGGAAATCCTGCGGCTCATCGTCCGGAGCCGCAAGTTCATGAAGAGCTATGCGGTGGTCCGGGCGCTGGTCAACAACCCTCGAACACCCATCGACGTGGGCCTCCCGCTGCTCCATCACATCAACGACCGCGATCTGAAGTGGCTGGCGCTCAACCGAAATGTTAGTGACGTCATCCGCAGCATGGCCGAAAAGTTCATCAAGCGGAAGGAATAGGCCAACAAGCTGAAGCTCCCGGGCAAGCATTAGCAGTATGATGACAGTACAAGGGCTTCTTCAGCGGCCTGCCCGGCCTGTATGTAGCCGGAAATATCTGATGATCTGTAATTATTCACGTGGTACACAGACCACAAGTGATCAGACTTCCTGCGCTAGGGCGGGCATGACGGCGTCGATGAGGCGCGCCAAGTCCCGCGAGACGGCTTGGCCGGTTTCGAGCACTTCTTCGTGGCTCAGGGGGTTTCGGCTGAGCCCGGCCGCCCGGTTGGTGATTACGGCCAGCGCCAGCGCGCGCACGCCCATCTGATGCACGGCGATAACTTCCGGCACGGTGGACATGCCCACAGCGTCGGCGCCAAGTGTTCTTAGGGCGCGGATCTCCGCCGGCGTCTCATAGGGGGGGCCCAGGAGCGAAGCATAAACGCCCTCGAAGCACTTCAGCCGCATGGCGCGGGCGGCCTTCAGGGTGCAGAGCCGTAAACTTGGATCGTAGGCCTGGGTCATGTCCACAAATCTTTCACCCCAGCGTTGGTCATGAAATCCGGCCAGCGCATTTGCTCCTTGAAAGTTGAGATGGTCGGAAAAAACCATCAAGCTGCCGGGCGTGGCGCGCGGCGCAATGCCGCCGGCGGCGCACGTGGCGGTGAAAGAGCGAATGCCAGCCAGTGCCAGTACCCTAACAGGGAAAACAACCTCCCCGGGCCCATAACCTTCGTAGAGGTGAACGCGCCCGGCAAGGACCGCCACCGGCGCCTCCCCCCAGAAACCGAGATGCAAGGCGCCGCCGTGACCTGCAACAGAGGGCCGGGGGAATCCCGGAATAGAGGCCAAAGGGATTCTTCGCGCCCTACGTAGACTTTGCACGACTTCGCCCAAACCTGAGCCGAGCACGATTCCCACGCGTGGGGCTGCAGGCCATCGAGCCGCGATGTATTTCACAGCTCGCACCGCCTCGGGATAACCCGGAGTCTTTTCACTGCTCATCACTATTTTCCTGCGAGGCGCGATATGAAGAGCTCAATGAACCGCTTGGAGTCCGATTCCACAGCGACGTGGACGTTAGGGTGCACTCTCTCGACGCCATCGACGACATAGCGTTCGCCACGCAAGACCTTGTGGTCGGAGGAATTATGCCGGCTCGCCACCGTCTCGCCCCGCGTGAACTCGCCCCGAGTCTCGACTTCGACCCGCATGTCCTGCGTGGTAATCAGGCTGCGCTCGATCACCGCACCCACGGCCAGCGGGTCGTGCAATGGCGTCCCGTCGGCACCCAGCTTGCTCGCCAAGTCGACCATGAAACTCAGTACGCGGACGGCGAAGTCGTTCTCGCGCCCCCGTGTTCTGGCAAGCCGATTCAGGTCAGCCCGTGTGAACAGCGTCTTCTCAGTCACATTGAGGCCCACCATCGTTAGCGGCCAGCCGGCCTCGAACACTCCGCGCGCTGCTTCCGGATCATTGTGGATGTTGGCCTCCGCCGCTGCGGTCGCATTGCCTCCGGAGATTCCACCCCCCATCAGGACGACTTCCTTCACGAGCGGAACGATGGAGGGATCTTTCCGTAGCGCCAAGGCGATGTTCGTCAGCGGCCCCACCGGGACGAGCGTGATTTCGTGAGGGTATTGGTGAATGAGCTTAATGATGAGGTCGGGAGCGAAGCTTGTATCGGCCTGGCAAGCGGGCGCAGGGAGTTCGACATTGCCCAGCCCGGTTGCCCCCTGAAAGAACTCCGCAGTGACCAGTTTCTGGACCAGGGGGTGCGAAGCGCCCCTTGCCACCAGCACGTCGCACCTTCCGGCCAACGAAACGAGCTTGAGCGCGTTCTCGACACCCTGCTCGACAACCACGTTTCCCGCCACCACCGTGAGGGCTTTTACGTCGAGTTCCGGCGAGTTTAGTGCCAGCAGAATCGCCAAGGCATCGTCGGTCCCGGGATCCGTGTCAACAACCACTTTGCGGGCTTCCGGCGCCGCAGTCATTCCTGATACGACCCAGACGACCAAACACATCACCAACACGCTGAGACGCCACACCCTCTTCATAAGAACCTCCTGAGCAGAGTCACACAGACTGGAGCCTCGGGAGAGAGCATATCAGGAGAATCGCCGTAGACGCAGGCAAGTAATCTCCGGCGGGCAGCCGAAGCGAAGCGGGACAAGCACTTTGCCGATACCCCGGCTTACGTAGATTTGTGTTCCGTCGAGCCGATTCCAGCCTTCCACAAAGCGCTTGCCCAACTTCGACCGCCCATAAACTGAGCCCACCATGGGAAGGCGAACCTGTCCGCCATGGGTATGGCCCGATAGCATCAGGTCAATTCCGTGCGCCGCTGCCAAGCGTATGCCAAGCGGGTTATGGCAGAGAAGAACTTTGGGGTCGCGCGCAGGGACAGAACGCAGAGCGGCGCGAATATCTTCCGCTTCCCACCAAAGATCGTCCACCCCCACGACCCACAGGTTGCCGGAACGAGACCGCAAAGCGCAGTGGGAGTTTCGGAGCACGCGGATGCGTTGGGCGCGAAGCGCGCGCGTAATCTCCTCCGGGTCCACCTGAAAATCGTGGTTGCCCAAAATAGCGAACACTCCCAAACGGGCGCGCAGTTTCCCAAGCGCCCTCGCTACCGGCCAGATGTAGGCAGGCGAAAGCGTAACGTAGTCGCCCGTCAGCGCTACCACGTCCGGCCGCAAGTGATTGGCCATATGGACGGCGCGTTGGATTTCTTCCAGGGGAGTGAAAAGACTGTGATGAAGGTCGGTCAGTTGCGCAATCTTCAGCCCATCGTGGGCAGGGCTGAGGCGGTTCAACCATACATCGGTTTTCGTAATTTCGGGATCAGGCGAAAAGGCAGAAGCGACGGGAGGGTTTTCGCGGCTGCTCAGAGAAAGTGTAATCAGCCCCCTGCGCCTGAGGAACCGCTGCGGTCTTACGGGTCCAGCCAATTTGAACCTCTTGAAATTCTGAATGGCAGCGAATTGGGTCCTTGCCCTCTCCCTTGGGGAGAGGCTCTCCCGCCACTGCGGGATCGCCACCCTCTCCCCAAGGGAGAGGGCTGTTTCCGCATGACTTCAATCCGAAAACGTCACCGCAATTACGAAAGGCTGTTAGCGCCCAACTCCGCTGCTTCCCCGCTGCTCCAGGATCTCGCTGAACACGCGGAGCATTTGATCGTGAACCAGACCGTTCGATGCGAAGATATCGTCACCGAGCAGATTGAACGGTTTACCGGTAATGCCGGTGACCAGGCCGCCAGCTTCCGCTACCAGCAACGTGCCGGCGGCTTTGTCCCAGGGGTTGAGTTTCAACTCCCAAAACCCATCGAAGCGGCCAGCCGCCACGGAGCAGAGATCCAGAGCCGCTGAGCCGGCGCGTCGAATACCGTGCGTAAGCTGAGTGAAACGGAAATAAAACTCGACGTTCAATTCGTGATTCGTTGCGAAGGGTGGGAAACCCGTTGCCACCAGGCATTCCGCCAGGTCCGCATTGTTCGAAACGCGGAGGCGCTGGCTATTCAGAAAAGCCCCGGCCCCGCGCTCAGCCGTAAAGAGTTCGTCGCGAGTAGGGTCATACACCACCCCGGCCACTACTTCACCACGGCAGGTCAGACCCAGCGTAACGCTGAAGACAGGAAAACCGTGGGCGAAATTGGTTGTCCCATCGAGCGGATCTACATACCAGCAGTAATCAGATCCCGTTTTTTGGCCGCCACCTTCTTCCGCCACTATGGCGTGGTCGGGGAAGTGGCTTCGTAGCCGTTCTACGATCAAGGCTTCCGATTTCCGATCCGCCTCGGTTACCAGGTCCGAGCGCCGCTTGTACGTGATCTCGAGAGGCTGCCGGAAATGTTGTAGGAGCAAGCCGCCCGCCTCGCGGGCAATTTCGATTGCGGTCTTCAGGCAACTTTCCATAGTAATCCCCACCGCTCCTGTGTCATTCCGAGCGTAGCGAGGAATCTCGCCCTGGCCGTTCAGGGTAAACTGCGCGAGGAATCCCGCTCTGGTTTGTGAAGGAGCGAATCAGAGCGAGATTCCTCGCTTCGCTCGGAATGACAGGCTAGGGGTTTTTCAGCATCCTGCTAAGTGTGCCTCTGACCCTCACCCTCCGCCCAGAGGGATCCGTCCTCGAAATACTCCTTCTTCCAGATAGGCACGATTTCCTTCAGCCGGTCGATGGCTAATTGGCAAGCGCCAAAGGCGGCGCGCCGGTGAGCCGCAGTGACGATAATCGCCACACTGGTCTCACCAATTTCGAGCCGTCCCAGTCTGTGAATTATGCCGATGTGGTCAATTTCAAATTTTCGCCTTGCTTCGCCACCGATCTCCTCCATTTTGCGCCTGGCCATCGGCTCGTACGCCTCGTACTCGAGGTGAAGAGTTCTGCGCCCACGCGAATTGTTCCGCACCACACCCTCGAAGACCACCACGGCGCCATCCTCAGACGCCTTCTGTTGGCGCACCAAATCCGCGGTGGGAATGGGAAAGCGGGTAAGCAAATAGTAGTCCCTGCTCGAGCCGCCACTAACCGGAGGCAGGAACGCCACTTCATCTCCATCCTTCAGGGCTCTTGTTCCCTCCGCGATCTCTTGGTTCACGGCCAACAAGAGCACCTGCGAGAGGTCTTTCAAGCGAGGAAAGCGGGCTGCGTAACGGCCCCACAGGCCGTCCAGGTTCAGACCCTCGGGAATCTCCGTTTGCTCTTGTTGAAGTCCCGTCAGGTCTCGCGTAACACCAAAGAAAAGTACTTTGACCTTCATGATAAACAGTATACACGCCGGGAACGTGGAATTACTCTCTGCTTGGTAGTGGTGTCATTTGCGCGACAGGGCACTCCAGGCCACAGTCATTCCCGCGAAAGCGGGAATCCACTGCGCAAACCTTCGGAAATGAGCTGTCTACGGACTGGATTCCCGCTTTCGCGGGAATGACTGGCGTTTCGTAAATGACACCACTACCCCCTGCCTAGCAAATGCCGCAACGCGCCCTCAAGTTCCGGAAAGCGGAATTGATAACCCGCGCTCAGCAGTCGTGCAGGTTGGATGCGAGTGCTGGCCAGGAGTAGTTCCTTTCCCATTTCGCCGAAAGCAAGGCGAACGGCGAAGGCTGGCATGGGGAAGATGGCAGGGCGTCCGAGGACTCGGCCAAGCGTTTTGGTGAATACCAGATTCGTGACGGGATTTGGAGCCACCGCGTTGACCGGACCGTTGAGCGTCTCGGCGGTTGTCGCAAATAAGATGATTTGCAGGAGGTCGTCAATTCCAATCCAACTCATGTATTGCTTTCCCGATCCAATCTTCCCACCCGCTCCCATCTTGAAAGCCGGCAACATTTTGGCAAGCCCTCCGCCCGCACGGCTCAGGATGAAACCAAACCTAAGGTTGACAACTCTAATGCCAACCCCTGCGGCGGCCTTTGTCGCAGCTTCCCATTCCTGGCATACCTGAGAGAGAAATGATGAACCCGCTCCACTCTCTTCCCTCAACACTTCATCGCCGCGGTCCCCGTAGTAACCACTGGCTGATGCCGCGACAAGCACTCGGGGTCGTTTTGAAAGCCTCGCCAATGTTTCACACAGGAGGCACGTGCTTTTGACTCTGCTCTCACGGATGGCAGTCTTTTTGGTGGCATTCCACCTGCCGGTGATGGGTTCTCCAGCGAGGTGGACCACCGCGTCGAATCCTTCCAGCTTGGGCGCGTCAATATCCCCGGCAGCCGGATTCCAGTACACCAGGGATTCTCCGCCCCGCGGCTTAAATCTCACTAAACAAGTCACGCGATGCCCACCTGTTGTGAGGACTGGAAGGAGCGCTTGACCGATCAACCCGCTTGCCCCGGTAACCAGGATATTCATGGGCGGCCCTCCGGAAGGGCAGGTGCCAGGTGTCAGGTACGCGGTGGCAGGTCCTCGCTGTCATTTGCCGGGCTTTGGGTGCCAGCAGCTATCGGGATGTGGGCTCACGACAAGTGGCCACTGACCACTAGCCACTGACAACTGACCACCGACTACTGACACCTGGCACCTGACACCTGACACCTGACACCTGACACCCGACACCTGGCACCTGACACCTGACTCAGCCTTCCACCCGGATGCGTTTCAGCTCCGCCTCCGACCGACCGTCCTTGCGAAGCCATTCAATGGTCTCGTCGAGAACCGCGCGCATGGCTTCCAAAAATTCAATGGCGGCGTTGCGCAGGTGCTTCGTCGATCGGGTGCGCGGAGGTTTAAGTCTTCGAAGGAGCGGCGCCAATTCCCGCAACATCCACACGGCGCATGACGGAATTTCCGCGCTTTCCGGCTCACGCCGGCGGCGGGCTCTCCGGTTTCGTTTCGCGTTGGGCATTGTTCCTCCCAAGTACCACGATAAGTTCACCATCCTTGACACGAGCGCTCAAAGGTTCGCAGTGGGCGATTCTTTGCGGCAACGATACGTGCCGCTTAATCCCTCCTACGCGGATGATGAGCTCGTCCACCTTCTTATGAAGGTTAATATCATCGCCCGTAACAAAAGGCAATTTGAGGTGAAGCTGGTAGTTGCCATTCACCTTGCGGAAACGATAGGGCGACTCGTTGAAAAAGCGTTTGGCGGGGTCCTGGTCGCCATAGAGCGCTTTGCCCAGCCGTCTTAGCCTTTCTGCGCCCAGAACCTCGTCCTCGAACAGGGGCACGCGCCAGACAGGCACGGGCGCGAAGAACTCCTCCACCGATTGTGTCCAACGCTCCTGTGTGTCCTTCCAGGAATTGAAAAACGTATCGCGGACCTTGTTGGGCAGAATCCGGTTGACGATGACGGCATCAATAGTCAACCCGAACAGGCAGAAATAGGTGAAGGCTCGTTGCGTTTCCTTGAGGACGACCTTTTCCGGGTTGGTGACCAGACGCACCGTGGTAATCTTTGGGTCGGCCATGAGCTGGTCGATGCCGGCCAGCTTGCGATGAAGCAATTCCAGGTTCTCGAAGTAATCGTCCTTAGGAATGGGCACGCCGGCCACCGTATTGAGCATCGGGCGCACCATCCCCGCCAAGCGGCGCTCCACCTTAAAGAGCTTGGACATGTACCACTCGAGTGTGGTCGGGATACTCACGAACCGCAACGATTCGCCGGTGGGAGCGCAATCCAGCAGCATTACGTCGAAGGTCTTTTCGCGCACGTATTGATTCACATAGAGCAGCGAACTGACTTCCTCCATGCCCGGAAAGATGGCAAGCTCTTCGGCCAATGTCTGCTCGAGCCCGGAGACATTCAAGAGGGCTGAAACGTAAGCATAAACAGAGTCCCAGTGGCGCGAAATCTCCTCCTGGACGTCCACCTCCTGAATCCAGAGGTTTTTCGAGATATTCACGAGCTTCCCAGCCTCGTGATCCATCAATCGCTTTTCGAGGTCGAAGGCATCGCTTAAAGAATGGGCGGGATCAACAGACATTACGAGAGTCCGGTAACCGCGCCCGGCGAGTTCGAGACCGGTAGCAGCGGAGATGCTGGTCTTGCCCACTCCACCCTTTCCCGTGTATAGAATTATGCGCATGGCATCGCCTCGCGATCCGCCGCTGCCCCCTGGAATCAGCTTAGCATAAAAGCAGGATTCGGGATTCGGTGCAATGAACACAGAATCGCCGACAAGGGTGAAGTGTAAAGGGTGAAGAGTCCTTCATCGTTCGCCTTTTAAGAGATGGCGGAAATTCCTTCACGATTTACCCTTTACCCCTTACCCTTTGACCTTTCTTCGATTCTCGCTCGAATGCGGAATATACTGTTTCCATGGCCAAGGTCTTGCTCGTCGGCAAGGACTGGCAAGCTCGGGCGCTACTTCGAGCGCAACTGATCGAGGAAGGCGCCAGCGTGGAGGCCTATGAGACAGTTGAGGAAGCCCTGGCCCAGCTCGAATGCCGCTCTGTCCTTCCGGCGCTTCTCATTGCTGACCTGTCTGCAAGCGACCACCCCTCGGCAGATATCGAGTCTTTGACGGTCTGGGCGATACGCATCCCCATCTGGATCATCGCGAGCCACACCTCGAGTGTGAAAGGCGGCCTCGAAGGCCGCGGCTTCGAGACGCTGCTCTTTCGGCCGGTGGACATGGGAAAACTCGTCCAACAAATCCAGCAGCGCCTTGAGACGTAGAACAGGGCTTGGAGCACGCGGCTGCCAGTTTCTAATTTCTGATTTCCAGTTTCTGCTTTTTACCTCGCTGGCTGTTCGTGAGTGAGGCAGTGGAGGGTTCCAAGACCCCAGACGAGGTCCACGGCGTGTATGCCGATCACCGGACGGTCGCGAAAAAGTTCTGCGAGCGTGCCCAGGGCGATGCGGTCATTCGGATCGTTGAAGGTCGGGACCAGGACAGCGGCGTTTGAAATGTAGAAATTCGCATAGCTGGCGGGCAAGCGTTGGCCGTCGAGGAAAAGCGGCATTGGCATCGGCAACCCCACCACCTCGATGCGGGAGCCGTCTTCGAGGCGCATTCCTTGCAATCGTTCGCGGTTTTCCTGTAGAGGCCGGTAATTGGCCTCGCTCGAATCACTCTCCTGGCAAAGCACGACAGTACGCGGGCCGACAAACCGGCACAGGTCGTCCACGTGGCCGTGGGTATCGTCACCGGCGATGCCTTTTCCTAACCAGAGCACATTCTTGACCCCGAGGTGCTCGCGAAGCGCCTCCTCAGTCTCCTGACGAGCCAAGCCCGGATTGCGCACCTGGACTTCCGGGTCGAGCAGGCACTCCTCGGTGGTCAGCAGCGTTCCGCACCCGTTCCCATCAATGCTTCCGCCCTCGAGCACGAACTGGCACTGTTTGGGCGTAGGGGCGGCCCTTGTGGCCGCCCTTGGGCAACCACAAGGGTTGCCCCTACGAGTCTTCATAGTGACTTGTGCCACAAACAATCGGCAACCGAGCGCGCTCGCGGCAAGCGAAGCCACTTTATTATCTTTCTGCCAGTTCGGGTACTTCCCCCAGCCGTTAAAACCGAAATCAACAATGGCTACGTCCCGCCGCGATGCGCGCTCCCCTCCTTTGCAAGGAGGGGGCAGGGGGTGGTAGCCATCGCGTTTCACAAAGATTGGGCCGAAATCGCGCGTCCAGCCGCGATTAGTTGGGAAGCGGAAGAATTCAACGTGGGTTAGGTCAACACCCCCGCGTCTCAGAATTCGTCTCGCCTGTTCTTCGTGCGCTTTCGAGTTCACCAGGATGCGCACTATCTCAGCGGGAGCGATTTTGCGGACGATCTCACCGTAGACCCAGGGGATGGGAGTGAACTTGCCGGGCCAATCACTGAGGTTGTGCGGCCACCCGATCCAGGTTGCTTCGTGTGGTTCCCATTCGGCGGGCAAGCGGTAGCCAAGCGCGGCAGGCGAGATTCCTCGCTGCGCTCGGAATGACATGTGGCTTGTCTTCCTTACTCCTTTTTGCGCCACGTTTTCTCATCCAGAAATCGTTGAGTTATCCCTGCATAGGCGTCGATCCGCCGGTCGCGGAAAAAGGGCCAGTTGCGCCGAGTCTCTTCGAGGCGCTCGAGGTCAACATCCGCAAGCACCAGTTCCTCCCGGTCCGTCGAAGCTTCTTTCAGCACCACGCCGAAGGGATCGGAGACGAATGAAGTCCCCCAGAATTCCAGCCCCGCTCCCTGCGCATCGTTTGGTTTCTCGAGGCCCACTCGGTTCACCGCCGCCACGTACACGCCGTTGGCGATGGCGTGGCTGCGCTGGATGGTTCGCCAAGCATCACGCTGTGCGCCGCCGTGCTGCTCCTTCTCGCGCGGGTGCCAGCCAATCGCGGTGGGATAGAACAGAACGCTCGCGCCCTGGAGCGCCGCCAGACGCGCCGCTTCCGGGTACCACTGGTCCCAGCAAATCAGAATAGCGATGCGTCCCACGCGCGTGTCGAAGGCGGGGAAGCCAAGGTCGCCGGGCGTGAAGTAGAACTTTTCGTAATAGGCCGGATCATCCGGTATGTGCATCTTCCGGTAGATTCCGGCCACCTCTCCATTCGCATCGATAATGGCAGCGCTGTTGTGATAAACGCCTGCGGCGCGCCGCTCGAAAATCGGTGCGATGACGACGACTTGCTTCTCTCTTGCAATTTTCCCCAGTGCTTGCGTGGTTGGGCCGGGCACGGGCTCAGCGAGGTCGAAGAGCGCCGCGTCTTCACGCTGGCAGAAGTATTGCGAACGGAAGAGTTCCGGCAGGCAAATAACCTCGGCGCCCTGGTCCGCTGCCTCCTCGAGGCACGACTCCGCCCGCCGCAAATTCTCCTGCGGGTCGGGCATACACGCCATTTGGATCAAGCCGATGGTGAATTTCCGTTGCATCCGCATGAGCGTACACAAGTTCGAGCGCTTTGCCAAGGAGTTGTGCGTGCGGCAATTGTGAATAGTGAATTATGAATAGTGAATTAGCCCTCTCCCCCCTGGGGGAGAGGGTGGCCCGCCGTCCCGATGCACTTCATCGGGAGGCGGGCCGGGTGAGGGGGTCGGGAGCGTGCAAAGTACCAATCAAGAGCCTCTTCGTATTCCGCACTTGCTTCCTCGATAAACTCGACGGACTTAGCGGCCGTGAGTAAGTTTGGACGAAATCCGGTGACGGACCTCTTCCCAGGGAATGGTTTTTGCTTTGCCGGAATCGAGGTCCGCGATGCGGCGCGCGATTTCTTCGTTCCAGGCGGCTTCGACGGCTTCGGGATCGTCAGGGGCGCCATCCAGACTCTCCAGCAGAGAACCCGCCAATTCGGCGCGTTCTTCCGCAGTAAGGGCGAGGGCGCGCTTCAATAGTTCAGTGGCGTCGTGCGTCATGGGATCATTATACGCCCAGAGTCAGGATACGGGCCAGAGGTTACCGGAAAAAATAGAGAGCCGGTAGCCACGGTCAGTGCAGTTCTGACCGCGGGCTGGCGCAGAGCGAAGCTCTGCGGTGCACAGACAACACTGAAATCGGACGGAGCCGATTACCCTCAAGAGGCTTCGCGTGGCAATAGTGTCTGCTAGCCTGGAGTTCCCGCCGTCCGCGCCCAAAATGTCGATTGTGGGCGGGCGCGACCAGCGCTAATATAGCACGGTGAAGCGCAGAGCTGTGCTCTGCGCCAGCCAGCGGCTGCTAGCCTACCTGGGGATGCTTGATGAACCCGAATTCGGGTGCCTGGCCCGCGTGCTGCGTTGGCCGCAATCAAACCGAGATTCTCCGCGTCCTCCGTGCGCTTCAAGCTTTAACACGGAGGGCACGGAGGATCTCGGTGACCTCCGTGTTGAAGCTCTTCTGACCACAGAGGGCACGGACGCACTACTGACACGTGGGGGAGATCTTCGCGGCGCACGCGAAGAAGCCCGGAGCTCCGCAACAGAGAGAGGGAAAAGAATTGAGGGGAATAGAGTGCAGCAATTGCGGCGCGCCCGCGACAGTGGTGCATGGCACTTACGATCTCAAAGAGACAGGCCTGAAGAATGTTGTTCTACAGGGGATTGAGATCGTCAAGTGCCCGAAGTGCAAGAACGAAGACCCGGTCATACCCAACATGAACGGACTCATGAGAGCCCTGGCGCTCGCTGTCATCGAAAAGCCATACCGGTTGATGGGTGAAGAGGTGCGTTTTCTTCGGAAGTATCTGCGGCTGACGGGCGAGGAGTTCTCGCGTCTGATTCACGTGGACAAGACCACGCTATCAAAGTGGGAAAACAACGATGATCGCGTCGGTGATCAAAGCGATCGCCTGATCAGGCTCGTAACTCTTGGTCTGGGTGAGGGATTGAAATCAGAAGACGATGCCTGCGCCACCTGACCGTAATACCGTTATAATGAAGCGGCAGAGTATCCAATGAGTTTTTGCAACCCTGGCAGGTTACAATGACCGCAGCCGCCCTCGATAAAATTGTTCAAGACACCATCGGCAGGATTCTGTCGGTTGTTTCGCCGAAGCAGGTCTTCCTGTTCGGGTCTGCGGCGCGGGGCGACTTGCACGAGAACAGCGATATTGACTTGCTGGTCGTGGTGCCCAATGGAACCCAGCGCCGCAAAACCGCGCAGAGTATCTATCGCAACATGGTGGGGCTGGACTTTGGTGCGGATATCGTCGTGGTAACAGAAGAGGACGTCGAGAAGTACCGCGATGCGGAAGGCTGGGTCATCCGGGAGGCATTGGCGGAAGGAAGACTCGTTTATGGTGCCTGATGTGTCTTCACTTGTGAGGAGCAACCATGAAGTCCTACACCGAATACCTTTGGTTCAACACCAAGAAGCAACGTGAGTTCATCAACATTACGGACGAAGTTGAGAAGACGCTGGAGAAGTCGCAAATCAAGGAAGGCCTGATTCTTGTGTCAGCCATGCACATCACTGCCGGGGTGTATGTGAATGACGCGGAAAGCGGCCTGATCGCAGACATCGAGGAGTGGCTGGAAAAGCTGGCGCCCTTCCGCCGTGATTACCGTCACCATCGCACCGGTGAGACCAATGGTGACGCTCACCTGAAGAATCTCCTGATCGGTCACGAAGTGGTGGTTCCCGTGACCAACGGGAAACTCGATTTCGGCCCCTGGCAGCAGGTTTATTACGCCGAGTTCGACGGGCAGCGGCGGAAGCGAGTGCTGATCAAGGTCATCGGGGAGTAGGCCAGGGCAGGGTAAAGGGGCTGGGGAAAGGGTAAAGGATAAAGGGTAAAGGCTGAATTATAAAGTATGACTTGCCTGCTCCCTGTCTCTTGCTGCCTGTTCCCTATTCCCTATTCCCTATTCCCTATTCCCTGTTCCCTGTTCCCTACTCCCTGTTCCCCGTTCCCTCTTACCCAGGAGGCAATCCAAAATCCAAAATCTAAGATTCAGAATTATTCAAAATCTAAATTCAGAATCCAAAATCTAAAATCCAAAATCTAAAATTATTCGAGCCGCTTGCCATCGGCGTCGTACACTTCCACGGGGCCGTACTTTTTCAAGATGTCCTTAATCTGCTTGCCATCGCCCACGCAGACAAACTGCAAGTGTTCAAGATCGACGTATTTCTTCGCCGCCTGCTCGACGGCTTCCGGGCTTACTTTCGCGACCTGCTCGGGATAGCGGTCCCAGTAGTCTTGGGGCAAGCGGAAGTAATTTGCCGTCATCCAGAAGTTCAGCAAAGCGGCAGGTTGCTCGAGCGAGAGCGCAAACCCTGCGACGATGGAGCGGCGAGCCTCGTCGAGTTCCGACTCCGGCGCCTTCTCCGTGCGAATGCGCTTGAATTCCTCCATCAATTCATGCATCGATCCATCGGTGACCGCATTGCGGACCTCTGTGTTAGCCCCCCAGGCGCCCGGGTAGATATCTGAAGTGAAGCTACTATAAGCGCCGTAGGTGTATCCATGCTTCTCGCGCAGATTCAGAAACAGGCGCCCGCTGGGTCCGCCCCCCAGAACGCGGTTCATGACCGTCAGAGGTACGAAATCCGGGTCGGAGCGCCGCACTGCAAAGTCACCGGCAAGAATGTTGGTTTGAACGGAGTCGGGACGATCGACGAGGGTGATTTTAGTGGGCGCAGGCGGCGATATTTTTCCCAGGT
This sequence comes from Terriglobia bacterium, assembly GCA_049514855.1. GTDB lineage: Bacteria > Acidobacteriota > Terriglobia > UBA7540 > UBA7540 > CAVROP01. The sequence continues at coordinate 6,640 of JBEKUR010000037.1, read as the reverse complement.
CCGGGGGGGCCACGGGATGGCTTTTCCAGTCCCCGAAGGATTTCTGGAGCAGTGAAACGACCTGGTCAAACTGGACGTCGCCGACCACGCCGAGGATGGCGTTGTTGGGAACGTAGTACCGCTCGTGGAAATCCTTGAGTTGCGCCGTAGTCATCGCCTTGATCGATTCGGGCGTGGCCGAAACGATGGAAGCAGCAAAGTCACCATAGAGCACTTTTTGGAACCGTTCCTGGGCCAGGAAGCCCGGCTGCGATCGCGCCTGCTCGACCTGGGCCAGTTGGCGTCTCTGGTATTTTGCAAACTCGTCGGCGGGAAACGTCGGATTCAGGACCACATCACTCATCAGTTCAAGGAGGCGATCCGTGCTCTCCACAAGGCCGGAAGCGCTGACCGTGGAGGTGTCAGCACCGAATCCAGCCGAGGCCATGAGACTTGCCCCCAGACCATCAACGTCCGCAGCCAGTTGGGCGCTGGTCCGGTGAGTGGTCCCCTCGCGGAGCATTTCCGCCGTAGCTTTGGCCAGTCCCGGCAAGCCCTTGGGGTCGGCCAAAGCGCCGGTTTTCACCCACAGTGTGAAGGCCACGGTAGGCAGCTTGTGTTGTTCCAGCACCAGGACGGTCAAACCGTTGTCGAGCTTCGTTTCACGCGGGCGCGGCAGCTTGACGCGCAGGACTTCCTTGCTCACGGGAGCACGGTTGAGCCGCTGCACCTCTGAGACTGCTGTTCCCTTCTCGCCCCCGGGGCCTTGTGCGCGCACAGTCGTCCCGGCCAGGTCCACAAGGCAAAAAGTGACGATAAGAATCAAGGCAAAACGCTTCATCGACTTCCTCCTATGACCGGATATCGAAAACCCCTCAGGGCTGTCATTCCGAGCGAAGCGAGGAATCTCGCCCTGGAAGCATAGGACCTACGAGATTCCTCGCGCAGTTTACCCTGAACGGCCAGGGCGAGATTCCTCGCTTCGCTCGGAATGACAGTGAAGGGCTCGGAATGACAGCGTCCGCAAACGTTTTTCTGCATCCTGCTATCGGCCCGCCGCCGATTTCGCCTGAGAACTTGCGGGCAGTGTAGTCACTACCGCCCGTCCCGAAGTCACCAAGTATTTTTGTGCAGCCTGTTTGACCTGCTCTGCGGTAACGGCGTTGAATTTATCAAAGATGGTATTAATCAGGTCAGGCTCATCGAAATAGGCAGCGTATTGACCCAGCCGCATGGCCGTAAACAGCGATGACTGGCGGCCTTGGATCTGACTCCGCAAGTACTGAGTTCGGGCCTTTTCAATCTCCTGGGTGGTTACGCCGTCCTTTTGCACGGCTTCGATCTCGTCGTAGATGGCCTTCTCGAGGTCTTCCGGCTTAACGCCGGGGCGCGGCATGGCCGTGATCTGAAGCAGGCTGGGGCCGATTCGCTCCCCCGGTCGCGCCTGGATAGAAACCGCGAGTTGCTTCTCCTTCACCAGGTGCTGATAGAAACGCGAGCTTTGACCGGTGCTCAAGATGTTGGCCAGGACCTGCACCGCGAAGTTGTCCGGTGTGTTTCCGGGAGGAACATGGTAGGAGATCAGGAGCTGGGGGAGGCGGGCCAGTGGGTCATAGACCACCTCTCGTCTTTCACCGTAATGCTCAGGCTCCGCCAAGTCAACCTTGGGAGGCTCGGGCTGCGACGGGATGGCAGCAAAATACTTCTTCACTTTCGCCAAGGTTTCCTGCGGGTCCAGGTCTCCAACCAGGGTCAGCACGGCGTTGTTGGGAGCGTAGTAAATGCGGAAGAAATCCTTCACGTCATCCACGCTGGCGGCGTCGAGATCGGCCATGGAGCCGATGGTGGAGTGCTTGTAGGCGAAGTTGTCGTAGGAGAGGTTATCAATCTCGAGCTCTGACTTCCCATAGGGCTGGTTATCGATTCCCCGCCGGCGCTCCTCCTGAACCGCATTACGTTGATTGTCCAGGTTGGCCTGGTTGAGCGCCAGGGAGCGCATACGATCCGACTCGAGGAAAAGGCCCAAGTCCAACTGGTTTTTGGGCAGTTCTTCAAAGTAGTTCGTGCGGTCTTCATTGGTCGTGCCGTTCATATTGCCGCCATTGTTCAAAACCAGGATAAAGTGCTCGCCCTTGCCTACGTTCTCCGAGCCCTGGAACATAATGTGCTCGAAGAGGTGAGCGAACCCGGTCCGGCCGGGGCGCTCATTGCGGGAGCCAACCTTATAGGTGATCGAGATCGAAAAAACCGGCGCGCTATGGTCGGGCGCGATGAGCACGCGCAGCCCGTTCTCCAGCCGCTGGTCGGTAAAGTCCAACCGGGGGACCTTTGACTGCCCGGCGACCGCCTGGACAACACCCAGGAACAAAGCGAGGAGCAGACCCTGAACGCGATGCTTTCTCATAGGAAATACGCTCCAATGCACCAGATTTCTACTGACTGCAAGCTTCCTAGTCTGAGTCATCTCAGACGGAGATTCAAGAAGAAAAGCCACCCTGTGTTGGTGTCATTTCGCATCGGATCCCTTTCGAAACTCCGGTCATTCCCGCGAAAGCGGGAATCCAGTCCGTCGACAGCGCATTTCCGAAGGTTTGCCGAGTGGATTCCCAGTTTCGCGGGAATGACTGCGGCTCGCAACGCCCATGCCTCGCAAATAACACCACTACCCGAGTTCGGCGTTCCGTTCAAGTTAGGCTGAGCATCTGTTAGAATAAGGATTGCGAGGATGTGGCCCGCAGTACCCGGCCGAGGAAATCCCCTCAGTCATGCCGCCTATTATTGAAGTAAAAGATCTCACGAAGGAGTTCCGCACTTTCCGCCGCCGCGAAGGCGTGAAGGGAGCGATCCAAAACCTCTTTGTCCGCGAACACCTGACCATTCGTGCCGTGGATCATGTCAGTTTCACTATCGATGCCGGTGAAATGGTGGGCTACATCGGGGCGAATGGCGCGGGCAAGTCCACCACCATCAAGGTATTGACCGGGATTCTTGTCCCCAGCAGCGGCCGGGTGATTTCCAACGGCTATGTGCCGTACCGCGACCGGCGGCGTTACACGAAGCACATCGGGGTTGTGTTCGGTCAGCGCACGCAGCTTTGGTGGGACATCGCGGTTATCGAATCCTTCAAACTCCTCAAAGAACTCTACGAAGTGCCGGAGCAGGACTACCGCCGGCGGCTGGATTTCTTCTGCGAGATTCTCAACCTGAAAGATTACCTTCATACGCCGGTGCGAAAGCTCAGCCTTGGAGAAAGGATGCGTTGTGACCTGGCGGCATCGCTGCTTCACAACCCGCCCCTGCTTTTCCTGGATGAGCCTACGATTGGACTGGACGTCGTCGCCAAGGACCGCATCCGGGAATTCTTGAAAGAGGTCAATCGCACGCAAGGGACAACGGTCCTGCTGACTACTCACGACCTTTCCGACATCGAGGAGCTTTCCAAGCGAATCATCATCATCGACAAGGGCCACATCCTTTTCGACGGCGACCTGCAAGCGATGAAAAAGCGCTTGGCCAAATACAATCAGGTGAAATTCTTCTTGAAGGACCGCTCCCAGACGGCGCGGCTGGCGCAAATCACGGACAACGGCATTGCCTGTGAGCGTGTCGACGAGCTCACCTACCTGATGCGGTTTAACCGCGACGAGCACTCGACCGCCGAGGTCATCCGCAACCTCGTCAACCAGCTCGAGGTGCGGGACATCTTTGTTGAGGAAGAACCTATTGAGGACATCGTGAAGCGGATCTACCTGAGCGGGGAGGTGGGATGAAGGACGCAGGCGCAATTGGCAGTGTCATTCCGAGCGAAGCGAGGAATCTCGCTCTGGGTTGGGCGCAGAGGAGGGGAAAGGCAGGGCGAGATTCCTCGCTTCGCTCGGAATGACACTGGGATGGTGCTTCGAGGCGTGACACATCGGAAGCCGTGGACAACGGCGCTACAGCGCTTCTGGCGGGTCTATGCGGAGTTCATCCGCGTGGGGTTCGTCAACACGCTCGCCTACCGCTTGCGCTACTACACGGGCATCGTAACCTACTTCATCTACGTCACTGTCTATTACTTCATCTGGAAAGCCATTTACGAACACAGTTCCACCATCGAGGGCTTCGACTTCAGCCATATCCTTACTTACATCGCGGTGGGTTGGATCATCCGTTCCTTCTACTTCAACAATGTTGACCAGGACATCGCCAACCAGGTTATCGAAGGCAAGCTGGCCATGGACCTCATCAAGCCCGTCAACATTCAATTCATGTATGTCGCCCAGGCATTCGGGGAGTCCTTGTTTCGCGCCGGGATGCTGAGCCTGCCCACGGCGCTGGTGCTCATGCTCATTTACCCCTTGCGCCGGCCCGCGAGCCTGCACCACTTCATAGCCTTCCTCGCCAGCGTGGTGCTCAGCTTTTTCATCGTGGCCGCCATCAATTTCGCTGTCGGAACGCTGGCGGTTAGGTTAACCTCCATTTTGGGTCTGCTGCGCGCCAAGTATTTTCTGCTGGAACTCTTCTCCGGTTTGCTTTTGCCGATTTCCTTTTTCCCGGAAGTCTTTCAAAAGCTTTTCAAGCTCCTACCGTTCCAGTACATCAGCTATATCCCGGTGCTGCTTTACCTCGGGAAAATCAATGGCGGGGCGATCGTCGGATCGCTTGCCCTGCAACTTGTTTGGGTGGTCCTGCTCTTTGCCATCGGGGATGCAATGTGGAGATGGTCGAGCCGGAAGATCACGATTCAGGGCGGATGAGGAAAGCAGGTGTCAGGTTCCAGGTGACAGGGGCTAGGGGTTGGTGGCTGGGGACTAGCTGGCGTCCCGGCTAAACATCGGAAAAGGCCAAGCCACAGCAAGAAGTCAAAAGGCAAAACGCAAAGCGCAAAAGGCAAAGCCGGAGCAAGGACTGCAATCGTCCGGGGGAGTCATTTTGGGGGTGTCATTCCGAGCGAAGCGAGGAATCTCGCCCGGATCTGTGGATGAAGGACTCAGAGCGAGATTCCTCGCTTCGCTCGGAATGACACGAGGTGCTTTTGCCTTTTGCGATTTGCGTTTTGCCTTTTGACTTGTTCTTCCGTCGACCGGCGTTCTTACCAGCGGTCGCGGGCCGGGTGAGGGGGTCGACGACAACCACCCCCTGGCCCCTCCTTACCAAGGAGGGGATCGAGCCAAGATGAAAAGGCACTTCAGACTATTCCTTCTGTACTTTGCCCAGTACGCCAAGGTGCGTCTCGCGTATAAGGCGGATTTTTTCATCGCCTTCTTCTCCTCCATGGCCGCTACGGTTCTGGGATTCGGTTTTGTGTGGGTGCTCTTCTCCAAGATTCCCAAGCTGCAGGACTGGTCGTTTTACGAAATCTTATTTCTTTACGGCTTCTCACTGATCCCTCTTGGAATCTTCAACGTCATCAGTTGGAACCTCTACGAGTTCGGGGACCTTTACATTATCCAGGGCAGGTTTGACCGCATCCTGCTGCGGCCTGCGCATACGCTCTTTCAGGTCATCTTCGAAAAGTTCCGGCTGGAATCGTTGCAGGAAGTTGTGACAGGAACGCTGGTAGTCGCCCTCTGCGTCCGACATTTGCACCTGGCCTGGAAAGTGGCGGATTCTTTCTGGTTTTTGTTGATGGTTATCTGTGGGGCGGTGATTTATCTGGCCGTGTTTCTTATCCTCACCTCTGTATCTTTCTGGTTCGAGGACCGTGTGGGCATCGTGCCGCCGGTCTTCAACATGCTCACCTTCGGCCGCTATCCTCTGACCATTTACAACGTCTTCCTCCAGTTCCTTCTGAGCTGGATCATCCCCTTCGCCTTTGCCTCTTTCTACCCCACAACGCATTTCCTTGGTCGGCGAGTATTCGCTCCTTACTTTTATCTCGTGCCGGCGGTGGCCGTGGGTTTCTTCCTGCTCGCCATTTTTGCTTGGAACAAGGGGGTGGAGAACTACAGCAGCACGGGATCGTGAGCGGAGATTCGTCGCCAGAAGCGAAGGATTTTGGAACTAGTGCTACAACGGAGCGTAGCCGCAACCAGGAGCGAAGAACAAGCCAAAACGCAAAGTGCAAAACGTAAAGCCACAGCGAGGAACGCCATCCTTGAGGGCAGTCGTTCTGGGGTGTCATTCCGAGCGAAGCGAGGAATCTGGCCCTGAGTCCTTACTCCACAGATCAGAGCGAGATTCCTCGCTTCGCTCGGAATGACAGGGGGGGCTTTTTGCGTTTTGCGATTTGCCTTTTGATTTGTTCTTCCGGATTTGTCTTTTGACTTGTTCCAGCTACAGACACAGCGCCTCGTCGTAGACCTTGAGGGTCGCCTCTGCTACTCGCCGCCAGGAGAATTCCTGGGCCCGCTCCAATCCTTGCTGGATCATCCTCCGGCGCAGCTCAGGATCCTCGACCGCGCGCAGGACTTCATCCGCAATGTCCTGAGGGTCGTGGGGATCAACATAGAGGGCAGCTTCCCCGCCTGCTTCAGGAAGCGCAGCCGTTCGGGAGGCTACAACCGGCAAGCCATTCGCCATGGCCTCCAGGACGGGAATCCCAAAGCCCTCTTCCAGTGACGGGAAAAGCAGCACGCTTGCCGACTGATATAGGCACTCCAATTCCTCCAGGGCCACATATCCCCGCACTTGCACTCGCGGTCCAAGCCCCTGGCGGCGTATGTAATCGTGGATGGCT